>NZ_JAGQBM010000018.1:0-53138 GCF_024345635.1 Cyanobium sp. Lug-B | reverse complement strand
GTTGGCGGCGATGGTGAGGCTGCCGACGCCGGCGATGGTGGTCGGGCTGCCGAGGGGGAAGGGACCGCTCAGGCCGGCGATGGAGAACGAAGCGATCGAGACCGGGCCATCGGGGCTGGTGGTGCCGGCCAGGAGATTCCCAGTGGTGGTGCCGCTGTCCTCGGCGATGGAGACGGTCTCGCTGGCGTCGCTGAAATCGTCGTTGACGGGGGTGACGGTGATCGAAAGGGTGGAGGTGTCGTTGGCCCCGGATCCGTCGGTGACGACGTAGGAGATCAGGGGAACCGGGCCGTTGTAGTTGGCGGCTGGAGTGAAGGAATAGGAGCCGTTGGCGGCGATGGTGAGGCTGCCGACGCCGGCGATGGTGGTCGGGCTGCCGAGGGGGAAGGGACCGCTCAGGCCGGCGATGGAGAACGAAGCGATCGAGACCGGGCCATCGGGGCTGGTGGTGCCGACCAGGAGGCTGCCCGTGGCGGTGCCGCTGTCCTCGGCGATGGAGCGGGTTTCGTTGGCGTCGGTGAAATCGTCGTTGACCGGCGTCACCGTGATCAGGAACGTCTGGATGGCGCTGGTGTCGACGCCGCCATTGGCGGTGCCGCCGCTGTCGCGAAGGCGCACGGAAACGGTGGCCGTGCCGCTGGCGTTGGCCGCCGGGGTGTAGGTGAGTCGCCCGCTGGCGTCGATGGTGGGTTGGACGCTGAACAGGGCGCTGTTGTTGTTGGTGACCAGGAAGTTCAGGGCCTGGGCGGCTTCATCGCTGCCGCCGCCGCGGCTCAGGCCCGTGGCCCACCCGACCACGCTTTGGGCGCCGGCGTCCTCCAGCAGCACCTGATCCGCCCCCTTGCTGAAGGCCGGCACGTCGTTGACGGGGGTGACGGTGGTGGCCAGGGACGTGGGGTCCGAGTAGCGGCCGGTGGGCCCCAGCAGGGCCGTGAGGTTGGTGGCGGCGCTGAAGGCCAGGGGGGTGTCGGCGACGCGGAGGGTGAGGCCGCCCGGGGTGCCGTTGGCATTCGGGCTGCTGGGGAGGAAGCGGAGCGAGGCGGAGGTGGGCAGCAGCAGGGCGGCGCTGTCGGAGGGGGAGCCGATGGTGACCCAGCCGGAGCCGGTGTTGAGGTTGTACTGCCAGACGCCCTGGTTGGCGGTGGCGGCATTGCCGGTGATGGCGATGCCCCCGAAGGCGGTGGCGGCATTGGCGCCGCCGGTGACGGCGCGCTGGTCGTCGGCCGCATCCCTGAAGCCGAAGCCGAGGGCGGCGATGGTGGCGCCGGGCGGGTTGGGGTTGTCCTCGGTGGTGGCGGCGAGGCTGGCGGCGGTGGCCGTGGGCCGGTCGTTGATGTTGGTGACGCTGGTGCCGATGGTGCGGTTGACGGCGCTCCAGGCACCGGTGCTGGTGGTGCCGCCGGCCGTGGCGAGGTTGAAGCTGCTGGTGGCCGAAACGCTGGTGGTGAGGGGGGCGCTGGCATCAGCAAGACGCACCAGGAGGCGGCCGGGGGTGCCGTGGAAGTTGGCGGCAGGCAGGAACCGGATCCGGCTGGCGGCGCTGAAGACGAGGGCGGCGCTGGTGGAGAGACCGGCGCTGGGGAGGTTGATCCAGTCGCCGGGGACGGCGGGGTTGGGCGTGGCGGAGGTGGAGATCTGCCAGACCCCCTGGGCGGCGGTGTAGCTCGTGGAGCCGACGACGGCAAGGAAGGAGAAGGGGGTGGCGGTGTTGCCGCCGCCGTTGGCGGTCTGGTTGTCGGTGGCGTCGGTGTAGCCGAAGCCCAGGCTGCTGAGGGTGGTGCCGGCGATGGCGCCGGCGGCGACGTCTTCCGAAATGGCAGGCAGGACGACGTTGGTGCTGGCGACGGGCTGGTCGTTGAGCGGCGTCACCGTCAAGGCCACGGTCTTCACGTCCTGCCGGGCGCCGCCGCTGCCGGTGCTGCCCTGGTCATTGACGGTCACCGTCAGGGTGGCGCTGCCGTGGAAGTTGGCCGTGGGGGTGTAGGTGAGCGAGGCCAGGGCCGCGTTGAGGTTGGCCTTGGTGCCGGTCACCGTCAGCGAACCGGTGCCGTAATTTCCCGCTGTCCGGGTCAGTCCCGTGCGGCTGACCAGGTTGATGCTGCCGCGGTTGACGCTGAGGGTGAGTCGCTCGAGGGCGCCGAAGTCGTCGGGGTCGGTGAAGCTGATCAGGTTGGCGCCGCTGAAGGCGTTGGCGGAGCTGTCCTCGACCACGGTGCGGGTGGCCGGCACCGTCAGCACCGGGGCCTCGTTGGTGGCCGACACGTTCACCGTGAAGGACGCGACGCTGGTGTTGTTGCCGGTCACCCCCACGCCCTCGGCCCCGTTGTCGACGTCGAAGGCGGTGGCGGTGATCGTCACCACCCGATCCACGTTGGGGTTGGCCGGGGTGTAGCGCAGGGTGTTCAGGGCGGCCTGAACCTGGGCACGCGTCCCCCGCACCTGCACGCTGGCGGTGCCGTTGGTGGTGAGGGAGGCGCCGTTGGCGTTCTGGATCAGCAGGGTGCCGTAGGGGGTGGCGCCGTCGGTGGCACTGAGGGTCACCCGGATGTCATCGGTGGCCCCCTGGCTGGCGTCCCTGGTGTCCTGGATGGCGAAGCCGCTGCTGATGTTGAGGAAGGTGCCGCTGGCGATCACCGTGTTGGCGGGAACCGCCAGCAGCGGCGCATCGTTGACCGGTGTGATGCGCACGCCGTTGTCGACGGACACCCGGTGGCCGGCGGGCACATTGGCGTGGCCGAAATCGGTGAGGCTGGTGCGCAGGAAAAGGTTGCCCAGGCCGCTGCCGGCGCCGTTGAAGTCGGGGGCCCCCTGGAAGCGCAGCAGATTGAGGGCGGTCTGCACCGCCGCCAGCGGGCCGGTGAGGGTGATCGTGTTGGTGCCGTCGCCTGTGGCGGCGCTCAGGCCGGCGATGGCGCCCAGCAGCAGCCGGCCTTCAGTGGCGGCATCGGCCAGGACCGTTCGCGCGACATCGCGGAACAGCTGCATCTGCACGCTCACGTTGCGGCTGAAGCTGTCGGCGTCGGCCAGAACGAAGCCCCCCAGGCTGACGCTGGCGTCTTCGTTGACGCTGAACAGCGTGGGGTTGGTGATCGTGGGCAGATCGTTGAGGTTGGAGGCCGTCAGAGCGATGTCGCGGCTGATCCGGTTGTTGGCGGCGTCGATGGGCACCGGATTGCCGGCCCCATCGTTCTGGTTGACCGGGCCACCGTTGGCCCCCACCCCCAGCACGCCCGCGGCGCTGTAGAGGCGGTCGTCGACGCTGACGCGCAGCTTGAGGTTGCTGGCATCCAGGTCGGCGCCGAAGGCCACCGTGAGGCTGGCGAGCACCGCATGGATTTCGCTGCGGGTGCCCTGCACCACCAGGCTGTTGCTGCCCTCGCCGCTCAGGAAGGCCCGCGCTGAGGTGGGATTGGCGGAGGTGAAGGAGATCAGCCCGGAGGGCACCACCGCATTGGCCCCATCGAGCAGCTGGACCTCGATCCGCAGCAGATCGGTTTCTCCGCTCCCGATCGTGTCCAGATCGCTGTCGGTGGCGCGCAGCAGCCCGGCGCTGACCACGGCCACCGGGGTGGCGCCGCTGCCGAAGACGTCAAGGGAAGCCGGCGAACTCAGGCTGGGCAGGTCGTTGGCGGGCGTGACCGCGATGACAAAGGTGCCGGGGATTTCGTTGGTGGCACCGCTGATCGGGTTGTCGCCACCGCCGTCGCTCACCCGGAAGCTGAAGGCATCGCTGCTGGTCTCGGTCCCGTCGTGCAGGTAGGTGATCAGGTTGTTGTCGAGGTCGGCCTGGGTGAACACGCTGTTCACACCCAGGGCACGGCCGTTGAGGAACAGCCGACCGTTGCTGGTGGGGGACGTGACCCGGTACTGGCGCTGGATCGGACTGTTGTCGGAATCGCCGTACGCCAGCCGGAGTGCCGTGCTGTTGCTGGCGCTTCCTGTGATCACGCCGCGGGAACCTTCCGCCACGGTGAGGGGCGTGTTTTCGATCGCAGCCGGAGGGTCGTTCAGGGGCGCGATCGTCAGGGGCACCGTGACCGGGGTGCCGGGGGCGTCGAAACGGTCGAGGGGGGTGAAGACGAAGCTGTCGGCCAGCTCCCCAGGCCCGTCGTTGCCGTTGTGGCGATAGCGCAGGCGGCCCGCCGAAAGCTGGCTCTGGCTGATGCGGAGCGTGGCGCGATTGAGGCTGCCGCCGCTGCCATCGCCGATCACGGTCCAGACGCCGCTGCCGGTGGTGTCGAACTCGAGCACGCCGTTGGCCGGCAGGGTGTCGATCCGCAGCCGTCGCTGGTCGGCTGTGTCGGTCTGGGAGAAGCTGCCCGGATCCCAGAGGGCATCGGCCCCCGGATTTGGGTTGCTTGGCGCGCCGGCAAACACCTGCTGCCCCGAACCATCAACGTCGGCGATGGTGATGTCGCGACGCTCCGCCGCCCCCAGCAGCGGTCCGGGGCTGGAACTGTTGAAGGTCAAGGTGCCCCCTTCCACCAGCAGGCTGGTGCTGCCACTGACGCTGGCGCTGGGGGCATCGTTGATCGGCGTGACCCGGATCGCGAAGCGGAAATCGCTGGCCCCGTTGCTCACGACGCTGCGGCCATCGCTGATGTTGAAGCGGAAGCCGGAATCGAAGACTTCCCCTCCACCGTGCACGAAGGTGAGCCGCCCGTTGTTGATGTCGTCCTGCGTGAAGACGTCCAGGTTGTTGAGGGCCACACCGTTCAGCCGCAGGCTGCCGCCCGCCGGCGCGGCGGTGAGCCGGTAGACCCGCTCGGCCGGGTTGCTGTCGCTGTCGCTGATGGCCAGATCCGTGGCCCGGATCGTCACCGTGGCAGCTTCGCTGCTGCGCAGCAGGTTGTTGGTGGCCAGGCTGGGCGCGGCATTGGCCGGCAGGGTGGTGGGGGCGTTGCCGCCGCCGCTGCTGCTGGTGCCCAGGGGATTGAGGTAGGTGAGGCGGAAGCTGATCGGCGTCAGCGGATCCCCCGGCAGGGGCTGGGGCGTGCTGTTGGTGTGGATGCCGCCGTCGCGGGTCTGGGTGAAGCCGCCGGGAAGCAGGCCGATGGCGCCGTCCTCCACCGTGAACGTGAAGTCCGCCGTGGTGCCCGATGGGGTGCCGTTGACGAAGTTGAACCGCAGCCGCCCGGTGTCGATGTCGTCCTGGCTGAAGCTGCCGCCGCTGAGCAGGCCCACCCAGGTGCCGCCACGGAACACCTGCAGCTGCCCCCGGGCCGGATCCGCTGCCGCCGTGAGGGTGTAGGTGAGGTTTGGGGCGGGGGAATCGGCATCGCTGACCCTCAGGGCGGCGGCCGTGATCGCCGTGCTGCCGGTGGGGGTGACGATCGGGTTGTTGGCGCTGAGGGTGGGGTCGTCGTTGACCCGCTGCACCGCCAGGGTGATGACGGTGTTGGTGCTGAGCACCCCGCCGGCTCCCTGGCCGCCGCCGTCGTCGCTGACGCGGACGCCGAAGCTCTCGTTCGGGGGGAAGCCGCCGTTGAGGTCGTTGCCGTCGTGGTCGTAGGTGAGCCCCGCCAGCGAAGGAAGGGTGAACGGTGCCGTGATCGGGGTGCCGTTGTGGCGGAGCGTGCCCCGCAGGGGCAGGGAGGTGATCACGACCGTGTGGGCCACGCCCGCGGCCTGGTCGGCATCACTGATGATGAGGGTGACCGGCACCCCGCGCTGGCCCTCGAAGACGGCAACCGAGCCACTCACGGCCGGTGCCTGGTTGACGGGGGTGAGGCTGATCGGAACGGTCGCCGAAGCGATCCGCCCGCCGGCTCCATCGTCGACGGAGACGGTGACGGCATCACTGTCGCTGCCGGCAATCACCCCGGGCAGCACCTGGGAGCCGTCATGGGTGTAGGTGAAACTCCCCCTGAAGCTGCTGGAGAAGCTGGAGCCCACCACCAGGGGATTGCCATTGAGCCTGATGGTTCCTTTGCCCGGCAGGGAGGTGATCCGGTAGATCACCTGCTCGGGCAGGTTGTCCACATCCGAGAGGGTGAAGTTCGCCAATGTGAAATTGGCTGTGGCCCCTTCCGCCACCACCAGGGGGCTGGTGCTCAGGGTGGGGGCATCGTTGACCGGGGTGACCTGGATCGGCGCGGTGGAGAGGCTGATGGGGCCGTCGCCGTTGGTGAGATCGGTGGCCGTCAGGGTGAGGCTGGGTGCCACCGCGGTATTGACGCTGTTGGCATCGGCCGCCGGCGTGAACAGGACACTGGCGATCGCCGCATTGATGGCGGCCAGGCTGCCTTCCAGCGTGAAGTCGGCGCTGCCGTTGCTGCCGCTGGTGATGAGGGCGGCACTGGCCAGGGTGGCCGTGCCCCCGGTGGTGGCGATCCGCAGCCGCAGCGTGATCGGCGCCACACCGTTGTCGCTGTCGGCCACGCTCAGGCCGGTGATCGCCAGGGGCGTGTCTTCGGCGGTGCTCCGGGTACCGACGAAACTGTCGTTCAGCACCGGGGCACTGGCAAACTCCGCCGCCAGCCAGCGGCCATCGATCAGGAGCCGGTGCTGGTCGTCGTCGGCCAGGATCGCCGCACGCTGCGTCTCCCCCAGGGGTGCACCGGTGACCAGGGCGACGAACAGGGCGCCCTCATCCCCTCGCGCATCGAGGGGCCCGTTCAGCCACTGGTCGATGGCGTGGCCCACTTCCTCCAGCAGGACGCGCTGGATGGCCTCCACGGAGGTGGCCAGGGACAGCCAGTCGGCATTGATGTAGATCCTCTGCCGCCCATCAGGATCACCGGGTGTGTAGGCACCGCTGGCGCCTGAGAGTTCCTCTCCGCTGCGCCGTTCGATCGCCAGCTGAAGGCCTGGCCCCCGCAACACCTGAGCGAGGGAGATCACCCGGGACTGGAACTGATCGGGATCGGTGCCGGCGGTGGCGAACGTGTCACTCAGCAGATCCGCATAGTCATCCCGGAGGGGCAGGTCTTCGAGGATTCTGTTGACGTTCGACAGGGCGCTGGTCCAGAGCCGCTCGATGTCTCCCGGCAGGGTCAGATCGAGAGATTGTTGCGGCACGAACTGTCGATACAGGGGTTCGCTCCAGGCCGCAGCGGAAAGACTGGCTTGACCCGAAAGTCCTGCCAGGAGCTCAAGCCTGAGGATGTTCATGCCTTGATCTGGCCAACAGTTCGCGTTGTCGGGATCTTATTCCACCGACCTCACTTGTCAGAAGCATGAACAGGAGATGGGCTGTTTCGATGTCACGGGGAAGTTCTAGAAATCACAGGTTAAGAACATTAAAGCTGTCGTAGAAAATCTTTATAGCGCCCCAAGAAAACACGTTTTCAGCCACGACATACGCGGTTTATCGCTAGGAAATCGAAAACAAAAGTGTGATCAGAAACTTGCTTCGGTGTCTCTCTGGCCTTGAATCCCCGGTCTCGCTGTCCCCCGCTTCCGCCCGGTTTTCGAAGTCCATCGGAGGTCCCCTCTCCCTCCTTCCTTGCTTCGTCCTCGCAGCGGCCGTCGCCATCGGCCCGGCCCGCGCGGCGACCTGCCCCGATGGAACCGAGGCGGAGTTCTGCCTGCCCCCCGTCACCCCACTGCCCCCGACGCCTTCGCCGTCCACGCCCGTGGCGCCTTCGCCGGCGCCTTCCCCGGCACCCGCGGCGACGCCAGCCTCCGTTGTGCCCATCCGCCCCGTGAGGGTCGATGTCTACCGACTCGACGCCCGGTTGCTTCCCCTGGGTGCCGGGATGGGCTGGCGGAGCTTCAGCCGTGATCTGCTGGAGCCCCTGCCCCAGAAGGTGCGCGAGTCCTCTCCCCTCGCCGATCCAGAGCCGGAGGGGCCGTCCACTTCGGCCTTCCGTTTCAGTGTTCAGCCCGGGGGCTACTTCAGTGACCGAGACGGCTGGCGGCTTCGGGTATTCGGCAATGGCTTCGGCGGTCCCCTTATCAGTGGTGTCGCCGGAGGTCCCTCCTCGGTGAGCGGGGCCCAGATGGGTCTGCGGCTTGACTACGCCATCGGCGATCTGGTGATCGGTGCCTTCGGCCGCTTCGGGTCACTCCAGGCACAGGGCGGCTCCGTCAATGATTTCGCGGCCCCCTTCAACGGCCAATCCGCCAACGGCAGCCTGGGTGGTGGCGGGGTGCTGGTGCAGTTCGCCAAGCCCGGTTGGTTCATCGGGGCGGCGCTGGGAGGCGATGCTCTGACGACCGATCAACCGTTCGGCATCAGCAGCTCCAACGCCATCGGTGCCCGCTACAGCACGGCCTCGGTCGGCGGCAGCGCTCTCCATCTGGCCACCCATGTCGGGGGCAGGATCCGGCTGTCCGATCGTCAGGTTCTCGAACCCAGCGCTCTGCTCACCCTGACCAGCCTCTCGCTGGGGGGTGCGACGGTCTTCGACGGGTTCACCAACCGCTTCTGGAGTGTGCCCGCCTCCAGCAGCACCGTCGGCACCGCCGACATCGGTGTCACCTGGAGGGCCCCCCTGCCCCAGGGCAGGAATCTGCTCACGCCCTCGGTGCGCCTCAGCTGGCTGGGGGCAGGATTTCTGGGCCAGGTCCCTCCCAATGGGGTCACGGACGGAACCGCTCTGGCCACCACGCTGCCCGCGGGCCCCATCAGCCAGAGCGGTGGACTGGGACTGCAGGCGGGCCTGGCCTACACCCTGAAGGACAACACCACGTTCTTCATCCGAGGCGGCGCCGGGTTCTATGGCGCCGGCACCGCCTGGGATGTCGGGGGCGGGGTGCAGCTCCGCTGGGGGGGAGCACCCCGGTTGTCCGCAGGCCAGGCGAGGGGATCCGAGCCATCCACGGCCAATCCCTGAACGCTCCCACCGGACCTGGTCAGGACGGTGGCTGGAGGGCCCTCAGGCCCCTTCCCCCATCAGTCCGTAAGCCGGGGTCTCTTCCGTTGCAACGTCCTCGACAGCGAGGGAATCGCCGGTGTCCTCCAGCAGCCCCGCGACGATGCCGGCATCAAACGAGTAGCGGCCCGGGCCGACCAGCAGCAGGGCCAGGCTGCCGCCCAGATAGAGCACCACCAGCTCCAGCACGTAGATGTTGAAACCGCTGGTGAGAATGTGGTGGTAGGCGGCCACGGCCATCGTGCCGGTGAGGGCCAGGGCCCCGAGAGGGGACAGCAGACCGAGAATCAGCAGCCAGCTGCCGAAGATTTCCGAGTAGCCCGCCACGTGGGCGAGGACCAGGGGGAAGGGCAGGTGCAGGGGGACCACGTAGTTGGTGGCGAAGGCCTGCGGGTCGGCCAGCTTGTCCTGGCCGTGGTGGATCATCATCGCCCCGATCGCCAGGCGGAGGATCAGCAGTCCGAGGTTGGCCAGCCGTCCCTCCCGCAGGACGTAGGCCTTCAGGGCCTGGCGCACCGTGGCGGCGATGGGGGTGGCAGGGGCCGGATCCGCACGCTCCTCCAGGCTGCTGGGCACGAGTGCGGCGGCCGTCGGACGGTTGAGCGCCAGCACCCACAGGGCGATGAAGGCGGTGAAGAAGCCTGCGAAGAGCTCGAGCAGGAGCGTGGTGGTCATGGCACCGGGAGATTTAAGAAGATTCTGGCGATTCAGGTAAAGGAACGTGAAGCACCCTCCAGGTCCAGGCCCAGGTCCAGGCTGAGCTGGCCCTCGGCCACCGGCGGCTGCCGGCGACGGCTGCCGCCGCTTCTCCCCCTGCCGGAGGGGGGTAGGCCCGAGCGGCGCGAGCCGTGCCGTTCCTGGATCGCATCGGCGGCGTCGCCGAAGCCGGGCTGGCGGCGCAGGCCCCAGAGCCGTTCCCGGGCCTCCCGGGCGGCGGCGGCCACCTCCACGATCGGGGCCGGGTAGTCGAGGCCGATGCGGCAGCCGCTGGCGGCCTGGGTGGCCGGATCCATCCGCCATGGCTCGTGGCGCCAGATCGCGGGCACCCCGGCCAGTTCCGGCAGCCAGCGCCCCAGAAACGCACCCTCGGGGTCGTGGTCGCGGCCCTGCTTGATGGGGTTGTAGATCCGGATCGTGTTGATGCCCGTGGTGCCGCTCTGCATCTGGCACTGGCTCCAGTGGATGCCGGGTTCGTAGTCCACGAACTGGCGGGCCAGGTGCAGGCCGCTGTCGCGCCAGTCGATCCAGAGGTGATGGCTGGCGAACGACAGCAGCATCGCCCGCATGCGGAAGTTGATCCAGCCGCTGGCCCGCAGGGCGCGCATGCAGGCATCCACGAACGGCACCCCGGTGCGCCCCTCGCTCCAGGCCGCCAGCCGCCCGGGGTCGGTGACGCGCAGGTGGCGGGTGGCGGGGTGGAGCTCCAGGACCTCGATCGTTGGCTCGCTCTCCAGCTTCTGGATGAAGTGGCAGTGCCAGTGCAGGCGTGACAGGAAGGCGTCCAGGGCCCGGGGCCAGCCCGCGGCGACCTCGGCCGGCACCGTCCCCAGGGCCGCCCGTCGGGCCCGGGTGGCCTGGGTCACCTCCCCCATCGACAGGGTGCCCCAGGCCAGGTGGGGCGAGAGCCGCGAGCAGCCCTCGAAGGCCGTCAGGGGACTGGAGAGCCGGAGGTGGTAGCTCCGGCCCCGCTGGCGAAGAAAGCCATCCAGCAGCTCAAGGCCGGCCCGCCGACCACCCCGCTGCCGGGCCGGACAGGGGTCCGCCGCCAGGCCCAGATCGGCGGCGCTGGGCAGCTCCCGGGGGGCGATCCCCGCCAGGGGTGGCAGGGCGACGGGCGCCTCCAGCAGCGGTTCGGCCATGCGCCGCTCCCAGTCCCGGGCCCAGCCGCGGCGATCCCGTCGTCCCCGGGTCACCCCGAAGCTGGCCACCTCCTGCCAGGGGATCCCCCGTTCGCGGGCCCAGGCGGCCACCCGCCGGTCCCGGGCATAGGTCCAGAGGTTGCCGGTCTCCTGGTGGCTCCAGAGGCCGGCGATACCAAGGCGACGGTGGGCGGCCTCCAGCACGGCCACCACCTCGCCGACCCGCACCACCAGCGGCTGCCCCCGTTCGGCCAGCGCCTGCCGCAGCTCCTCCAGCGCCTCCCGGCAGAAGCTCCACTGGCGGCCCGAGCTGTCCGGTTGGCGCCACAGCTCCGGTTCGACCACGTAGAGGGGCAGCACCGGTCCGCGCCGGGCCGCTTCCACCAGGGGGCGGTGGTCGGCGAGGCGCAGATCGCGCTTGAACCAGACCACCTGAAGCGCCATCACCACAGCCCAGGAGTCCGTTTCAGCGTTTCGGCAGGTCGCTGGGCCGCAGCACCACCACCACCACGCCCACCACCACCATCACGATCAGCACCGCCGCCCCGGCCAGGGGCAGCACCGTTTCCGTCTCCATCCGCCCGGCCGCCGACTGCCCCCCCATCCTGGTGCGGCCACCCGGGCAGCGCGCCAAAAAAGAGGACAGGTCAGCCAGACCCGCCCTCGATGAACGTCTTAAGAATTGTAAAGCTTGTGTTGTGTCGGCCGTGAGCGGCCCTCCAGCCGCAGCCTCTGGCGCGTTCCGCCGCGGTCCGCGGTTGCCCGGAAGCCGCGCCACAATCTTCACGTTCCGTTACATCAGCCATGACGGTCGGCGAGCTCTACCTCGAATCCCTGTCCACTGGTGTCATCACCCCCGCCGAGCTCTCCTGGCTCACCCACGGCCAGGACCGCTTCTCCCGGCTGGAGGAGGCCACGGCCCTGCGGCTGGGCCGCCTGCTTGACCAGGGGGACATCCAGCTGGGCTGTCGCCTGGCCCCCACGGCCGACGCCTCCGAAGCCATCGCCTCGCCGGCCCCGGCCGCCGGGGTGCTGGAGGAGTGGATCGAGCCCCTGGGTCGCCGACGGCATCGTTGACGACAGTCACAACGCTTCACGATCGTTTACACTCCCTTCAAGTTTCGCAACGAACCCACCCATGTCTGACTCCACCACCCGCTTCGGCTTCGTCGCCTTCGCTGAAACCTGGAATGGCCGCCTCGCCATGCTCGGCTTCGTGATCGGCCTCGGCACCGAAATCCTCACCGGCCAGGGCATCCTTGCCCAGATCGGCCTCGGCTGAGTCCGGCTCCTGCCTTCGTCCGCATCGGCCCGGGTGGTTCTGCCATCCGGGCTTTGATGTCTGCGGCGTTCCCCCCGCTTCCCCATGGCGCACGCTCTCGTCTTCGTACTGGCTCCCGAGGGAGGCCTTCCCGGTGACGGCGCCGCCTGGGAGGACCTGCTGGCGGCCCAGCGTCTCGGCGTCCGCAGCGGCATTGCCCTGCGCATGTTCCGGGTGCCCGGCGAGACATCCCTCAACCTGGACGACCTGGTGAGCGCCGGCCAGGCCAACGTCAGTGGGGCCGACCCCTTCGAGCCCCTGCGCCCCTCCCCCTGCCCCGAGGAGCCGGTGGTCCCGCCTGCAGATCCGGTTCCGCCTGCAGATCCGGTTCCGGCGCGGCGGCTGATCTGCGATGCGGTGGTGCCCCACCTCGAGCCCCGCGCCCTCTGGCTTGGCGCCTACGAACTCAGCGGCCCGGTGCGGCCGCCGAACGGAGGCCATCCGGCCGAGGGCCTGGCGATCGCGTCGGTCCGCTGTCTCGACCAGTTCTCCCTGAGGGAAGCGGACAACGAGACCTGCTGGTTCTATCCCACGGAGAACGGCGACTATCTCTGCTGGGAAAATCAACGCGCCCTCGAGCTCTCCCCTGGCTACCCCGCCGATTCCTGCCTGCAGGAGGGGCCGGTCTCCTATCAGCGCAGCGACCTGCAGCTGCTCTGGTCCCTGATGGCTGACGACCAGGCCCTGACCTGTGTGGGGCTCACGTATCAGAAGCGGCGCATCGAATGGCCGGTGGCCGCCAGTGATCCGGAACCCTTCGCCACCTGGACCGCGTTCCGGGTGGATGCCATGGCCGATGACACCTACCGGGAGATGGCGAACATCACTGTTTTCCCGACCTGAGCGGCGGCCTCAGCCGGCCTGCTCGTAGAGCTTCTCGAGCCGCTCTCGGCTGAGGTCGACGTAGAGCACCTCCTGGCCCTGGGCCGGTGCTTCCGGGTGGCGCTGCCGTGGCGAGGGGGTGGAGGCGGCGCTGCGCAGGTTCTGGGTCATCAGGGCGAAGGCCCCGCCGGCGATCACCGCGAAGCTCACCATGTAAACGATGGGAAACAGGGCATCCAGCATGGGTCGCTCGCTTTCCCCCACAATAATGTAACGATCTGTTAACTGTGGCTGCCGCGGCGGCGGGGCAAGCTCCCGGGCTCAGCTCAAGGACGCGATTCAGGGAACCAGTTCAGGGATTGAGCCACTCCTCCTGCCAGCCGTCGTCGGCCCGCCAGTGGCGGCGCCGGTGCGGGTGACCGCTCAGTTCCAGCAGCTCCACCCGCTGCAGCCGCACCCGCAGCAGCTCGAAGTGCTCCGGACGCGGGGTGTCCTCCCCCAGTTCCCGCGGGAACGGGCCCACGCTCTGGAGGGGTTCCCCCGGCGCCGGCCAGCCCCACAGGGCCCGGCCCCGGGGGGTGAGGGCCTGCCAGTGGAAGGTCAGGGCCCGTTGCTCCTCGTCGCCATCGAGCGGCAGCCGCTGGCCCCGCAGACGGAACTGGCTGCGGGCCCTGGGCAGCAGCCAGCAAAGCTCCACAGGGGCGGTGCCGGCGAGCTCGCCACTCTTGGCGCTGCGACGGTCGGTGAGCAGGTCGAGGCAGGCCGCGCCGGCCCAGCAGCGGAACACCAGGGTGCGCACCCGCGGGGTGCCGTCCGCCGCCACGGACGCCAGCTGCAGCCAGCGGGCCTGGGGGGAGCGGCCCTGCCGCTCCAGGGCGCCGCGCAGCAGCGCTCGCCAGGGGGGCAGCGGCTCCACTGGTTTCGGTGACGGGAGGGATTCGGACATCGGCAGGACCTATGGCGTCGGTTTTTCCGCCACCACGGCGAAGAAGGGATCCCCCTGCCCCCCCAGCCAGCCCATGGGCCCCTCGGCCCGGGTCGGCTCGGCGATCAGCTGCGGTGCCGGCCAGCCCTGGGCCTGCAGCACCCGGCTCACATAGGCCAGATGGTCCCGGTCACTGCCGTCGGTCCAGATCTGGGGGGCCTTCTGGAAGAACATCCGGTTCGAGAAGGCCACGATCACCTGGCCGCCGGGGCGCACCACCCGCAGCAGTTCGGCCGCCACCGGCTCGGGCCGCTGCAGGTACTGCCAGCCCGCCACCATCAGCACCGCATCGACGCTGGCGTCCGCCAGGGGCAGGTGCTGGTCCTGGTTGAGGTTCTGCAACCAGTACCGATCCAGTCGCGGGTTCGCCGCCAGTTCGGCCCCGTTGAGGCCATGGCCGATCACCTCTTCATAGGTGATGTCCTCCGGCAGGTGACTCACCCAGCTGCTCATCAGATCCAGCACCACCGCGCAGGGGGGGATCCGCTCCCGGTAGAGCGCCGTCAGCCGGCGGCGGAAGGCACCATCGAGGTGCTGCACGAAGCGGGGTTCGGCATAGAAGAGGGTGTCATCGGAGCTGTCCAGCTTGCGCCGCTCCGCCTCGTTCAGCACCTGCACCGCCATGGCCACCGGGGATCCGTTCTGCTGCCATGGTGGCGAGCCCCGGCTGCTTCCGTCATGACGCCCCCCGCCCCGGCGCCCTTCCTGGTGCTGGCCGCCGATGACCCCGAGCGGCTGGCCGCCTTCTATGGCGCCCTGCTGGGGACGGACCCCCTGAGGGGCTTCAGCTCCAGCCACTGGCGTCTGCCCTGGCCGGGAGGGGGCCATCTGGAGATCTACGCCCCCTCTCGGCAGCGTCCCCGCCCCCGCGCCGAAGGCCGGCTGGCCCTCTGTTTCTCCCGCCTGGCGGGTGAGGCCCCTCCCCTGCAGGTGCTCCACGACTGGCTCGCCGTGGTGCTGGCCCTGGGGGCGGTGCCGGTGGAGCCGCCTCGGCAGGAACCCTTCGGGGCCGAGGCCTGGCTGACCGACCCCGAGGGCAACCGCCTGCTGCTGCTGGTCAGCGGCGGCTGAGCCGCAGCTGGCTGGCGTAGGGCCCGCGGCCATCAAGGCAGGCCGCCCCGCAGTGGGCGCCGAGGCTGATCGCCTGCCGCAGGTCCCAGCCGGCGGCGAGGGCGGTGGTGACGCCGGCGGCGAAGCTGTCACCGGCGCCGTAGGCATCCAGCACGGGGCCTTGGCGCGGCACGGCGGCGTAGCGGCCGCCGGGAACCAGCACCCCGCCCCGCTCGGCCTCGGTGCCGATGCGCAGCCGTGGCGGCGGATCGAGATCCTCGGGCCGGTAGGCCTCGCCGGGGTCGGTGGCGCTGCCGATCAGGGCGTCGCGGGTCACACCCGCCTGCCGCGGGGCCGCCAGCCGCACGCGCGGCGTCGCGGCCAGCACCCGGGCCCGCCGCGCCAGCCGCAGGCCGCCGGCATCGGTGGCGGTGACGAAGACGCCGTCGGTCTGAGCCAGCCGGTCCCAGGGCAGTCCATCGGCGGCGGTGGGCATCAGCCGCTCGCCGATCACCGTGATCGTGCGCTCGCCGGCGGCGTCGATGAAGGTGAGGCCCCGCCGGGTCGGGGCCGCCCGCCAGGCGATGTGCAGCTCCAGTCCCAGGGCCTCGAGCTCCTCGGCGGCCCGGCGCCCTAGGGCGTCCTCGCCCAGGGCGGTGAAGAAAGGAACCCGCGCTCCCGTGAGCCGGGCCATCTGCACGGCCACCACGGCACCGCCACCGGCGGGCAGCTCACAGAAATCCTCGGCATGCAGGATCTCGCCGGCCGCCGGCAGATGGTCCACGCCGATGAAGCTCACCATCTCCACGTGGCCCACCACCGCCAGGGCCAGCGGGGGAAGCGCCGGCAGTTCCTCCAGTGGCAGGGGGACGAGGGGCTCCATTCAGCTGGAGGCGGAGGTGTAGAAGCGCAGGGCGAACTGCCAGAAGCGGCGGCTCACCACCACCGAGGCGATGGCCACCGCGCCACCGGCCAGCAGCCAGGGGCCGGAGGCCCGCCCCAGGATCGCCTCCGCCGGCACGGTGGTGAGGAAGGCCACCGGCACGATGAAGGTGAAGAAGGCCCGCAGGCCGGCCGGGAAGGCGCTCACCGGAAAGCGGCCCGCCACCAGCACGCTGCGCAGCACTTCGGTGGCGTTCCAGATCTTCACGAACCAGATGCTGCTGGCCGCCAGCACGAACCAGAGGCTGTACAGGATCATCAGGCTGGCCACCAGCATCAGGGCCGCCCCCAGCAGGGTGAGGGGCGCCGGGGTGGCGCCGGCCTTCCAGGCGGCGTAGCCGATCAGGCCGGCCCCCAGGGCGATGCCGGGCAGCCCCCAGGGGGAGAAGGTGCGGGCCGAGAGCCAGAACTGGCTGTCGATCGGCTTGAGCAGGACGAAATCCAGGCTGCCCGTGCGCACGTGGGCCACGATCGTGCTGAGATTCGGCTGCAGCAGGGTGCTGGTGATCCCCTCCAGCAGGGTGTAGACCCCCAGCACCACCAGGGCCCCCTCCCAGCTCCAGCCCCCCAGGGACTGACCGCGCCCGTAGAACAGCGACAGCACGAAGATGCTGCCCACGAGATTGCCGGCCGTGGCCGCCAGCTCGATCAGGAAATTGGCCTGGTACTCCAGCTCGGCCGTCAGCGAGGCGATCCAGAACACCCGCAGGGTGGTGAGATAGCGGCCCATCACGCCCCCATGGCCGAATAGTGGCGCAGGCCCCGCCGCCACAGCAGCAGGTTGATCGGCAGCAGCAGGGCGGCCCAGGCGGCCATGGCCGCGAAACTCTGGAGCACCGGCACGGTTTCACCGGCCAGGATCCTGGCGGGCACATCCACCATGTACGGAAAGGGGGTCCAGAAGGCGAAGTTGCGCACCCCCTCGGGATAGAGGGCCAGGGGGGCCACCAGGCCGGAGAGATAGAGGTAGGGCAGATAGAGGAGGCGCTCCAGGGCGCTGGCCTTCTCGCTCCAGAAGCACACCATCGTCAGGGTGAACTGCATCAGGAAGCGCAGGGCGAAGGCCGCCAGGGTGGCCAGCAGCGTCAGCAGCAGCGATGGCAGCGAGGGCCACCAGAAGGCGGCGGGATAGAGCAGGAAGAACAGTCCCACCAGCAGCGCCACGAAGGGGAGCCGGGTGGCCTGCTCCGAGAGGTGGGCGGCCACGTAGCGCCACACCAGGGGCAGGGGCTGGAGCAGATACGGGGACAGGCGGCCGTTGAGGTTGTCCTCCTCGAAGGTGTACATCACCCACACGATCGTGAACTGGCGCACCACGAACGCCGACAGGAAGTAGCGGGCCAGCTGCAGGGAGCTCATCCCCAGCCCGCCGCCGGCATCCACGGCGCTCCACAGGCCCAGCATGATGAACGGCAGCACCCCCGAGAGCGCCCACAGCACGATCTCGGCCCGGTACTCGAGCATGTAGGCGTACTGGCTGGAGAGCAGCACGGCGGCGATGCGGCGGGCGTGGCCCAGCCGCTGGCGCAGGGGGCGGCGCAGGCCAGGGACCCCGCTCATGCCAGGGCCCCCTGATGGAACAGCCGGCCGATGATGTCCTCGATCGGTGGGTCGGACACCGACAGGTCGACCACGGCCAGGTCGGCCAGCAGGCGACCCACCTGCTCGGTGAGCCGCTCCCGCGGGATCAGCAGCCGCACCTCCCGGCCCTCGATGGCCTCGACCTCGCCGTAGCTGGCGAAGGCCTCGGCCCCCATGGGTGCATGCAGCTCCAGGCGCACCTCCCGGCAGGGCGCCAGCCGCTGGGTGAGCGTCTCGAGGCTGCCGTCGTAGAAGAGGCGGCCCTCGTGGATCAGCAGCACCCGGGGACACAGGGCGGTGATGTCGGCCATGTAGTGGCTGGTGAGCAGCACGGTGGCGCCGAAGCGGCGGTTGTAGTCGGCCAGAAAGGTGCGCACCCGGGCCTGGGCGTTCACATCCAGCCCCAGGGTGGGTTCATCCAGGAACAGCACCGAGGGGCGGTGCAGCAGGGCCGCCAGCAGCTCCGCCTTCATCCGCTGGCCGAGGGAGAGCTTGCGTACCGGCCGGCGCAGTTCGTCCCCCAGTTCGAGCATCTCCGCCAGCTCGGCGATGCGGCGGCGGCTTTCCGCCGGAGGGATGCCGTAGACGGCCGCGTTGACCCGCAGGGAATCGAGCGGCGGCAGATCCCAGATCAGCTGCTGCTTCTGGCCCATCACCAGGGTGATCTGACCGAGAAACGCCGCCTCGCGGCGGTGGGGCTGGCAGCCCGCCACCTCCACCGTGCCGCTGGTGGGGTGGATCAACCCCGTGAGCATCTTGAGGGTGGTGGTCTTGCCGGCGCCGTTGGCCCCCAGGAAACCGACGAACTCCCCCGGCTCGATCGAGAAGCTCACGTCCTGCACGGCCGCGATCAGGCGCTCGCGGCGATTCACGAAGTGACGCAGGGTGCCGGCCAGTCCGGGTTGCTTGTCGGCCACCCGGTAGGTCTTGCCGAGGCCCTGCGCGCGGACGATGGCCATGCGGTCGGGGGCCATGCGGACGGGATCGGGCAGGGCTCACCCTAATGAGGGCCCCGCCTCCTCCGGAGGATGACCTCAGGCGGCCTCCGGGCACCAGCCGGAGCTTCGCTGCCGGGGCTCGAGCCAGCTCGGACAGCGCTGGGTGAGATGGTCGCCGTGGCAGATCAGGGCCTGATGCCACTGGCAGCTCAGCAGGGGGACGTCGTCGGCGCCGGCGTGGTGACGGAACCACTGGCAGGTGAGGCAGACGTGCCGGCTGCGGCTGGGGAGCAGCTGCTCGGGCCCCAGATAGGGCCAGGCGTCGCGGTGCGAAGCGGGGTGCGGTGCGTGGTGCGGTGCGGGATCTGGAGCGGGGACTGGGAAGGAGGCCATGGCCGCGGAAAAAGTACATCCGTACTAGCAGGAATCGGTCCTGGAGGCCAGCGCCGCGGCCAGTGCCGCCACGGGGGAGCGGCTGTCGAGGGGCTGCGGCGCTGGCCGCCGCCGTGGCGCTGCAGTTCCCCCGCGCTGCCGCCGCCGTTCCGCTGCCGTTCCCTCCCCGGCGACGTCGCCACGGCCACCGCACCGATCCGGGCCACGGATCCCGGCGCGGAGTGCCGCCACGGAACCCCGCCCGGGGGGCGACAATCGACCGCTGGGGCCGCCCCCGTTCGCCATGCCCTTTCCATGCTGATCCGGCTCGGTTGCGAACTGACCCTCTCCTGCTGGGCGCCGACGCCGGTGCTGGCCCTGGTCCACCCCCATGGCAGTCGCCTGGACGACCGGCGCGGTCCCGAGCGGCTGCGGCTGAGCCCCGACCGGATCGCCGAGGTGCTCACCGATGCCGACGGCAACCGGGCCTGCCGCTTCGTGGCCTCCACGGGCAGCACCACCCTGGGATTCGAAGTGGTGGTGGCCGACCCCGGCCTGCCCGATCCGGTGGCGCCGGAAGTGGGGGAGTGCCCTGTGGGGGCCCTGCCGATCGTGACCTACCCCTACCTCAACCCCAGCCGTTACTGCGACACCGATCGCCTCGCCCAGGTCGCCTGGGGACGCTTCGGTGGGGTCCGGCCTGGCTGGTCGCGGGTGCAGGCCATCTGCGACTGGGTGCACGAGCAGCTCCGCTTTGACTACGGCGCCGCCCGCAGCGACAAGACCGCCCACGACGCCCTGCGGGAGGGGCGCGGCGTCTGCCGCGATTTCGCCCATCTGGCCATCAGCCTCTGCCGCTGCCTCAACATCCCCGCCCGCTACTGCACCGGCTACCTGGGTTACACGGGCACGGCGCCCCTGCCCGAACCGGTGGACTACTCGGCCTGGTTCGAGGCGTTCCTCGAGGATCGCTGGCATGTCTTCGACCCTCGCCATAACCGGCCCCGCATCGGGCGGGTGCTGATCGCCCGGGGTCGGGATGCGGCGGATGTGCCCTTCCTGCGCTCCTTCGGCGACCACCAGCTCACCGGCTTCCGCGTCATCACCGAGGAGCTGGCCGGCCCCGAGTCGCCCCGCCCCTGACCGCGGCGGCGCCGATCCGGCCGGGCCCGGGCGCCGGCGAAGTGTGGAGAATTCATGCGCTGCGCCAGCCTGGTGGGCTTCGGGGGCAGAATCGCCCTGAGCTCAGGCGCCATCGAGCCCGTCGAACGGTTCCTGATCGCAACCCCTGACACCAGGCGGCCGGGTCCGCCTTCTGCCCCCCGCAGCCCCTGGGGCCCGCCCATGGGGTCGGGGTTGGTGCCCCAGTTCAGCCTGACCACTTCAGCCTTGGGTTTTTCTCCCTGACTCCCGCGGATAAACCAATGGGTTTACGGATCGATGAAGCCACGTTTCTGGAGCGAGCCCTGTCTCGATTCGGCGGGAAATATGATTATTCGCAGATCAACTACAAGAGCTATCGCAGCCCAGTCAAGATACGTTGTCTGGAGCATCCTGTCCGGGAGATTGTGATCACACCGGAACGCCATCTCCAGACCACCGGAGGTTGCAAGTACTGTCTCAGAAACTATCGCAACCAGACCCTCGAGCGGGTCCTGAGGCTGGACTGCGAGCCCACCGAGCGCCCTGCACCCCTGCAGGGGTCCCCTTTGGCGACCCCGAAAAGTAAAGCTGTGTGAGGGATCCGGCCGGTCGCCCAAGGCCACTTTTGTTCACGGTTATCTTTCCGGGTCATTCACCCTGACTCCCTCCATGGCCCTTCCTCTGCTCGCCGCCCGACCCTCGAGCCTCAATGCCAGGGTGCCGAGTTTCGCGATCGCCAGTGAGGAATCCCCCCGCCAGGCCGTCGCCACCCTGGAGACCCGCAAGGCCTCCGGAGATCGCCTCAGCCTCGACGTCCAGATCGAGCAGGCCTACCGCCAGATCTTCTTTCACGCCTTCAAGGTGGATCGTGAAGTGGTGCTGGAATCCCAGCTGCGCAGCGGACAGATCACCATGAGGGATTTCATCCGTGGTCTGCTGCTGTCCCGGCGATTCCGCGAAGGTTTCTATGAATGCAACAGCAACTATCGCCTGGTTGAACAACTGGTGGGCCGGGTGCTGGGGCGGCCGGTGTATGGCGACCAGGAACGGATCCGCTATTCGATTCTGATCGCCGAGCACGGGCTCGTGGCCCTGGTCGATGCCCTGCTCGATTCGCCCGAGTATCTCGAAGCCTTCGGGTACGACACCGTTCCCTACCAGCGCTCGCGGGTGCTGCCCGGGCGGGCCCAGGGGGAGCGCCCCTTCAACCAGCAGGCGCCCCGCTACGACGGCCGCTGGCGTGACGTCATCGCCAGCAGGGCCCCCCGCGGCTCCAGCCCCTGGTCCCCCGGCACGCCCCGTCCCGCCTGGCTCGGGGAGCAGCCCTCGCCCCTGGCCCGCCAGATCTGGCAGGGTCTGGTCACCGCCGGTGGCTTCGCCATCACCGGGCTGGTGCTCTGGACGGCGGCCGCCATGCTCAGCACCGGGGCGCCCTGAGCGTCGCCCGCCGTCAGGGATCCGCGGAGCGTTCCGCTCCGCAGCACGGTGATGGGGATGGGTGTCTGTCTTGCTGTGCTGACGGACACAAAATCGTGCTTCCCTTGACGTCAGGCGGTGGCGGCGCCCTCGCCGCCACCGCCATGCATTAGGATTTGTAAAGATTTCTTGACCTTCCGGAGGTGCCTGTCATGTTCACGCTCGAAAAAGCGACCCAGATCTTTCCGGACACCCTTTCGGCCGATGTGGTGCCGGCCCTCACCGCCCGCTTCAGCCTCCTGAGCGCCGAGGACCAGCTGGCCCTGATCTGGTTCGCCTATCTCGAGATGGGCAAGACCATCACCATCGCCGCCCCCGGCGCGGCCCGCATGCAGTTCGCCGAGCCGGTGCTCAACCGGATCAAGGCGATGACCTTCGCCGAGCAGAGCCAGGTGATGGTCGACCTGGCCAACCGCTCGGACACCGAGATCTGCCGCACCTACGCCATCTGGTCGGTCAACATCAAGCTCGGCTTCTGGTACCGCCTGGGTGAGTGGATGGAGGAGGGCATCGTCGCCCCCATCCCCGAGGGCTATCAGCTCTCCGCCAATGCCGCTGCGGTTCTGTCCTCCCTCAAGGGCATCGACGCAGGGCAGCAGATCACCGTGCTGCGCAACTTCGTCGTCGACATGGGCTTCGACCCCAGCAAGGTGGACGGCAGCGAGCGCATCGCCGAGCCGATCGTGCTCCCGACGGCGCCCGAGCAGCGCACCAAGGTCTCGATCGCCGGCGTCGACAACGCCACGATCCTCTCCTATATGGATCTGCTGAATGCCAACGACTTCGACCAGCTGATCCAGCTGTTCCTCCCCGATGGCGCCCTGCAGCCCCCCTTCCAGCGGCCCATCGTCGGCACCGACGCCATCCTGCGCTTCTTCCGCGAGGACTGCCAGAACCTCAAGCTGCTGCCCGAAACCGGCGTGAGCGAGCCCTCCGATGGCGGTTTCACCCAGATCAAGGTGACCGGAAAGGTGCAGACCCCCTGGTTCGGGGCCGGCGTCGGCATGAACGTGGCCTGGCGTTTCCTGCTCGATCCCGAGAACAAGATCTACTTCGTGGCGATCGACCTGCTGGCCTCCCCCGCCGAACTGCTCAAGTTCGCCCGCTGAGCCGTCCATCCACCCTCCCCATGCCGGCGGGTCCCGTGACCGGGGAGGCGATGGCCTCTCCGGTTTCTCTGGCAGGGGGAGGTAAGGGTCTGCTGCTCGGCACCGGCATCTTCGCGGCCTGGCTCGCCACCCTGGTGCTGGCCCTGCTGGCCGATCCCGCGGGCTGGACGCCGTTGACGCTCGCGCTGACCATTGCCCTGCGCACGTACCTGCAGACGGGCCTGTTCATCCTTGGCCACGATGCGATGCATCGCACCCTGGTGCCCGGCAGTTCCCAGCTGAATGATGGACTGGGCCGGCTGGCTCTGCTCCTCTACGCCGGCCTTCCCTATGGCCGCTGCCGCCGCCAGCATCTGCGCCATCACCGGGTCCCCGGCAGCCGCCGCGACCCCGACTTCCGTCGATCCAGCGGGGATGGGGCCCTGCGCTGGTACGCACGGTTCATGGGCAACTACCTGTGTCTGGGGCAGCTGGTGCTGCTGCTGGCCAGCTGGCTGGCCGTGGGCGGAGGCCTGATGCTGCTGGAACCGGGACGGGCGCTGGCGGTCCCCACCTTCTGGGTGCTGCCGCTGGTTCTCAGTTCGTTCCAGCTGTTTCTGTTCGGCACCTATCTTCCCCATCGCAGTGGGGGATTCACTGCGGACGGCCGCCATGCCGTTCGCACGCTGGGGTACCCCCACCTGCTTTCACTGCTGGCCTGTTACCACTTCGGGTACCACCGGGAGCACCATGCCCACCCGACGGTGCCCTGGTTCCGACTGCCGGAATTGCGGCAGCGGCTGTCCGGCCGTCACGGCCCAGGTCGTGGCCACCCTGATGACCAGGGTGATGGGCTGGGTCCTGGCCCAGTTGACGGCTCGCGGGCGCTCCGGCCCGGGCGTTAAGGTCCAAATTCAGCTGTTGAGACCCATGGTGAGTGCGGTGCTGGAGTGGACGGATCAGGAGCAGCAGGTGGCACGCCGCGCCTTCGACAAGGCCCACTCCAGAGCCGCCATCGGCATCATCCGGGCCGTCCAGGACCATGCCGACCGCATGGATACCGTGGAGGACTGCTGGAAACTGCATGACTTCCTCAGCATTCAGCGCCATGAGATCGAAGGACGTTTTGATTTCCGCCTCCCTGGCCTGCTGTTCGTCTTTGCCAGCCTGGTGAAGGATGGCCTGCTGCAGGTCGAGGAACTGGAAGGACTCGAGCGGGACAAGCTCAACAAGATCACGGCGATGTCCCGCATGTGAGGGGGACGCTGCAGATCTGCTGCACCCCCCGGGCGGGATCCCAGTCACCGGCGCCCTGGGGCCGGTGCCCGCCTTTCCAGACGGTTCCCCCGACCCGGGCCCCCCGGGGTTGGGGGCCGCAGGGGCTGTAGGGTAAGGAAGATTCCAAGATTTCTCTCCAGCGAGCTCATCACTTTCGAAAAGGGCTGTCGAAGGATCGGTTCATAGTTTTTTTCAGGTTCATGACCATTTACATCGGAAATCTTTCCTTCGACGCCGAAGTGGAAGACGTGAAGAATCTTTTCGCTCAGTACGGCGAACTTCGCCAGTGCACCCTGCCCCTCGATCGCGACACGGGTCGTAAGCGCGGTTTTGCGTTCGTCGAGATGACCAACGACGCCGACGAGACCAAGGCCATCGATGACCTCCAGGATGTCGAGTGGATGGGCCGCAGCATCCGGGTGAACAAGGCCGAGCCCCGCACCGGCGGCGGCGGTGGCGGTGGTCGCTCCGGCGGCGGCGGCGGTTACGGCGGTGGTGGTGGCGGCTATGGCGGCGGCGGTGGCCGCAGCCGCTACTGAGTCATTCCCGGCTGATCGGCCCCTTGCGGGGGGCCTTCTTTTCACCGCTCCCGGTTCTCCGGGGGCG
Organism: Cyanobium sp. Lug-B; assembly: GCF_024345635.1. Lineage (NCBI taxonomy): Bacteria > Bacillati > Cyanobacteriota > Cyanophyceae > Synechococcales > Prochlorococcaceae > Cyanobium > Cyanobium sp. Lug-B. The sequence goes on along the minus strand of NZ_JAGQBM010000018.1, from coordinate 28,858 downwards.
GTTTTCTGTTTTCCGGGGTGGTTCCCGGCCCGTTGGTCCCCCCGCCCGCCGCCGGCGCCCCGTGTGGGGAGTCCGGCACGGATCGAAAGACACTCTGCTGCTGGGGCCGCTTGGGGTGGTCGGGGAGCAGATTGGGCGCATGAGTGATGCAAGCCCTCGCGGCCGTTACCGGGTCCGACCCGCTGACCAGAACGAGACCACCGTGCCCAGCGAGGTGACCGGCCCCACCTTCGACCACCGCGACGAGGCTGAGCGGTACGCCCACAACCTGGTGCTCACCCACCGGGCCCCGGTGGTGGTCGAGAAGCTGGCGCCCGCCGGCTGCTGGCTTCAGCTCGGGATCATCGGCTGAGGCGGAACCCCCAGCTCCCCGAGCTCCTCGGCGGCCTGCAGGCGGATCAGGTAGGCCAGGCTGGAGCCCACACCGGTGCCCCGGTAGCGACCGCTGACCGGCGCCGCCAGGTGATGATCGGGCGCGGCAGCCAGGATGACGTGGCCGTCGGCCACCGCCAGGCCCAGGCTGGGGTCGAAGCCCCTCCACCCGCCTCCGGGCAGATAGACCTCCGCCCAGGCGTGCAGTTCGTGCTCGCTCACCTCGGGGGGATGGTGCATCGAGTAGCCGCTCACGAACCGGGCCGCCAGTCCCTGGCTGCGGCAGGCCGCCACGAAGAGCATGGCGGTGTCCCGGCAGGCTCCCGTGCGCGTGCGCAGCGTCTCGGCCGCATCGGTGGGTTCCCCTTCCAGCCGGCCGACATGGTGAAACCCGTGGTGGATCCCATCGGCGAGGGCGCTGAGGAAGGCGGTGGCCGACCCGTCGACACCGTCGGCGATGGCCTGGGCCCAGTCGCGCACGCTGGAGTCGGTCCGATCCTGCAGGCAGCCCGCCAGGGAGCGGGCCTCCACCTCCGGGTAGGTCACCGGCAGCTGCTGGGCCCCTCGGTGGGTGACGATCCAGTCGAAGGGGTTGCAGCGCAGGGTCTCCACCAGCATGTCCACCGTGATCGTGAGCTGGTCGCGCTCCTGCTGGAACCAGGCCACCATCGCGTCGGTGCCATCGGGCTCCAGCACCCGGCTCAGGCCCGCTGGAGCCTCCTCCAGCCGCAAGTGGTGCTCAAGGATCCTCTGGCTGCCGTCCTGCCGGGGGGTGAGCCGCAGGGCCATCGGCTCCAGGAAGACGGGCCGCTCGTAGGTGTAGCTGAGACGGTGGTGGATGCGGAAGAACATCGCTCAGCCCATGGCCTCGCGCAGGACGTCCTGGAGGTCGTCATCGATGACGTAGGTGTGCAGCGGTTCCGTGTCCAGGTCCTCGACGAGGGGGAAGAAGCGCACGGAAAACCAGGCCTCGAAGAGTTCCAGGCTGCGGGGGTGGGGCCAGCGGCTGCGGTCGCGGCACCAGAGGTCAAGCTCGGCGGCGAAGATGTCCCCGTAGCTGTCGAGCAGCCGGTCCTGGGCCTCGAGCTCGCTGTCGTAGGTGGGGATCAGGTAGAGGCTGTGGTCCTCCCCCAGCCCTTCCATGTCCTCCCGGGTCCAGAAGGGCCGGGTCCAGTCCACCATCGGCTGCCGGGGGGCCACCGCGATCGCGCAGCGGTTGAGAACGGCCATCGATGGGTTGTCTGTGGCTGCTTCAACGCTAGCGAGGTCGGGCCTAGGGAGCAGCGACCATCGATCAGGCATCGGCCAGGCATCGATCAGGGATCCGCCAGGCATCGGCCGGCCTTCGATGGTTGCCAGCCCGGACCCCCCATGGCCACGATGTGTTCATCGCTACCCAGCCATCGGCGCCTGCCGCTGCCCGCCCGTCCCATGCCTCTCCGCCGGAACCCCCTTCGCCCCAGCGCCCACCCCACAGGCCGCCGAGCCCGGTGCCCGATCCCGGCGGGGGTCAGCCCTGCGGCCGGCCTGATGGCCGCAGGGCTGCTGGCTGTGGCGCCGGCGAGCCTGGCCCAGCAGGATCCCTCCGCCACGGTGCTCTACACCCTGGCGACCCAGTGCGCGCTGAAGGGCGCGGCCCCTGTGCCCTGCACCGTGGAGGCGGTGGACAGCGGCGGCGCCACCCTCTACCGCCATCGCATCGGCACCGGCGTCGAAACGGTCCGCATCACCTCGGAGCCGGTGACCATGGCGATCTGGGCCCACGACGCCCGCAGCTGGCGGCCCCTGCGGGGGGCCTCGGCCCGTTTCTCCACCAACACGGTCTGCTTCAACGGCCAGGACCTCTGCGTGGTCAACCCCAATTACCTCAACAGCGTCCGGCAGGATCGCGCCAACACCCGCCTCCAGGGCCGTGATCTGGTGATGGTGCATTTCGGCGCTGACGGCCGGGTGGACGCCAGCTGTTACGACGACGCCTGCGCCCTGTTGCTGAAATGAAGAACCTCAGCGGATTCGCCCTGTTGGTGGCCGGTGTGATCGCCTCCCCGGTCGGGGCTGGCCTGGCCCTGGAGCTTTCCTCCCCCCACGGCGGTGAGTTGATCGCCCGCGGCGGCGGCGGTGGCGGCGGCGCCAGGCTTGGGGGTGGCGGCGGCGGTGGTCTCGGCCGGGCCGGTGGTGGCGGATCCCTGGGCCGCAGCGGCTTCCAGGGATCCGGCGGGGCCGGAGGTCTCAACCGGGGCGTCACCCGGCCCGCCGGAGGCTGGAGCAGCGGCGTCGCCGGCGGTGGCCTGGGCGGCCCCTCGTTGAATCGTCCTGCGGCGCGCCCCGGCGGCGTGGTCGGCAACCCGGGCCTCAACAGGCCCGCCGGAACCGGAACGCTCAACCGCAACGTCAACGCCAACCTGAACCGGAACGTCAACGTCAACCGGAACATCAACCGCAGCGTCAACGTCAACCGCAACTGGAACCGTGCCGTCAACGTCAACGTCAACGTCAACGCCATCGGCGTGCGGCCCGGCTGGGCCCGTCCGGGCTGGGGCGTGGCCCGGCCCTGGAACCACGGCTGGTACGGCGGCTGGGCCACCCCGTCCTGGGGCTGGTGGGGGGCCAGCGCCGCCGCCTGGGGGGTGGGTGCCCTGGCGACGGCTTCGATCATCAACAGCGCGGTGGATGCGGCGGTGGCCAGCAACCAGACCGTGATCGTGGTGCCCAACACCCAGTACCAGCTGCTGTTCGGCACGGTCCAGCCGACAGGCACCAGCACGGTGGCCTTTGATGTCAGCGCCAACGGCAGCGTCTACCAGCTGTCGGCCGACTGTCAGTCGGGGCTGCTGAACGGCCAGGTGCCGGGCAATGCCCAGGAAGCGGAACTCCTCAATGCCGCCTGTCAGGTGGCCTTCGGAACCGCTTCCTGAGCCGGGGGCTCACCAGGGCAGGGGAGCCCGCTGGGAGCCGATGCTGCAGCCCATCTGCTGACCCAGCAGGGCCCCGAGCGGCACGGCCCAGGTGCGGCCGTCCTGGCGGGAGGCCGCGTAGCCCAGGCCACCGCCGATGATGCCGCCCACCAGCCGACCCACGTTGCAGCGCTGGGCCGTCTGGGCCTGGATGTAGTCGGGGGCCACCGGCAGGTTGGCCCGGTAGCGGTCGACGTCATAGTCGGCCCGGTAGCCGCCGCCGTAGCCGTCGCCGTAGGAGGAGGGGCTGGGGAGGGTCGGCACGGGGTAGGGAACGCGGCGGCTGTCGACCTGACGGGTGGCGCCGGACGGGCCCCAGGGACCGGCCCAGGCCTCCAGGGGAGCGGCGAGAAGGGCCAGGACGCCGGTGGTGCCCAGCAGGCCCGCGACGCGGCGGGACGCCTGGCGAAGGACGGTGTTCATGGTGTTCGCGTTGTGAGGAGCGACCCCTGAGGTGGGGCTGACATCAATCAAGCGAAGCGATGTGACCGATCCATGAACGGCTGGCGGCCGATGTCCGACAGGATGCGACTCCGGCCCCAGCCATGGCCTCTGCCCCGCTGGCGGGGGCCAGTGCATCGCTTGTTTGACGACCCCTGGCCGGATCGCTCCGCCGTTGCCAGCGTGAACGGGAGGGTGGGAGAACCCGATGAGCTGGAGCGAACTGGAGCGCCTCGTCGATGAGGCCGAGACGGATGAGGTGATCCGCCGCGGGTTGCGCCATTGCCGCTCCTGCCCGGAGCTGATCCTGGCCGCCCGCCGGCTGGGTTACCACGTCACGCGGGTGGATCTGCAGCGGGCCTGGCAGCTGCACCGGCTGGCGGCACCGTCCCGGTGCGTTCCGGCGCAACGGCGGCCGGCTCCAGGAGGCTGATCTCGGCGTGCACGCACTCGGCCGTGGGCCGGAGCTGGAAGCCCAGCTTCTGGCACACGTGCTGCATGCCCCGGTTCTCGTGCAGGATCTCGGCGCTGATGCGCTCGAGCCCCTCGGATCGGCCGATCTCCAGCAGCAGACCCAGCAGGGCCGTGCCCAGCCCCTGCCGCTGCCACGGATCGGCGATCAGCATGGCGAACTCGGCCGCGTTCTCGTCGTGGATCCGGCTGAGCCGGCCCACCCCCAGCAGCTCGGCCGCCGCCCCGTTCTCCCCCGCCCGCTCCGCCACCAGGGCCATCTCCCGGTCGTAGTCGGTGAAGCAGATGCGGGTGAGCCGCTCGTGGGCGATCCGGTGGCCCAGGGTCATCAGATGGAAGTAGCGGAAGTAGACGCTCTGCTCCGAGAGGGTGCGATGGAACGCCACCACCAGGGGTTCGTCCTCCGGCCGGATCGGCCGCAGCGTCACCGGGGAGCCGTCGGGCAGGCGCCAGTCGCGGACGTAGGCGCTGGGGTAGGGCCGGATCGCCGGCCTGGGGGTGAAGCAGCTGGCTCCGGAGGAGGCCTGCAGCAGCACGCGGGCGTCGAGGGCCACCAGGGCGCCGTCCCCGCCCCCCGGCGCCACCCGCAGCGGATTGATGTCGAGTTCGAGGATGGCGGGGTGCTCCAGCACCAGCCGGCTCAGGCGCACCAGCAGCCGTTCGAGCGCCGCCAGATCCACCGGCGGTCGTCCGCGCACCCCCTGCAGCGCCGCATAGATCCGGGTGCGCTCCATCAGCCGCCGGGCCAGGGTGGTGTTCAGCGGCGGCAGGGCCACGGCACTGTCCTGGAACACCTCCACCAGCAGGCCGCCGGTGCCGAACAGGATCACCGGTCCGAACTGGGGATCGATGCTGCTGCCGACGATCAGTTCGTAGGTTCCGGTCAGGTCCAGCATCGGCTGGACGGTCACCCCGCCGAAGGCGCTCGCCCCGTGCCGGGCGACGATCGCGCGCTCCATGGTCCGGTAGGCCCGGGCCACCGCCTCCCCGTCGGGCAGGTTCAGCTGCACCCCGCCGACGTCACTCTTGTGGGTGAGCTCCGCGGAGAGCAGCTTCACCACCACCGGGTAGCCCATGGCCTCGGCGGCGGCGCTGGCCGCCTCGGCGCTGAGGGCCATGTGGGTGGGGAGCGTGGGAATGCCGTAGGCCGTCAGCACCTGCTTGGCTTCCCATTCGTTGAGCAGGGTGCGCCCTTCGGCCTGCACAGCGCCCAGCAGCTCCTCCACCCGCCGGCGGTCGACGTGGGGCTCGTCGGCACCGGCCGCCACCGCGGCGTCCGTGGTGGCGGCCGGCTCCATTTCCGGCACCAGGGCCGGCGTTTCGTAGAGGGCGCGCAGGTTGTCGCTGTAGCGCCACATGGCATCGAACAGCCGTACGGCCGCGTCCGGGTAGCGGTAGGTGGCGATGCCGGCGGCATTGAGCAGGCGCTCCCCCGGCTCCACGTCCCGGCCCCCCATCCAGCTGGCCAGCAGGGGCTTGGTGGTCGTGGCCGCCAGGGCCACCAGCCGTTCGGCCGTGGCGGTCGGGTCGGTCATGGCCTGGGGGGTGAGCACCACCAGCAGCCCGTCGCTGTCGGGGTTCTCCAGGGCCAGGCGGATGGCCCGCCCGTAGCGCTCCGGATCGGCGTCCCCGAGGATGTCGATCGGGTTGGCCCGGCTCCAGTGCTCCGGCAGCACGGCATCGAGGGCCGTCAGGGTCGCCTCCGGGAGCCTGGCCAGGGCGCCCCCGTGGCGCACCAGGGCGTCGGTGGCGAGCACGCCCGGGCCGCCGGCATTGGTGAGGATCGTCAGCCGCGGCCCCAGGGGACGGCGGCGCTGCTTGGAGAGCACCTCGGCCAGGTCGAAGAGGTCGGCGATGCTGTCCACCCGCAGCACGCCGCAGCGCCGGAAGGCGGCATCGAGCACGGCGTCGCTGCCGGTCAGGGCGCCGGTGTGGGAGGCCGCCGCCTGGGCCGCCTCCGCCGTGCGCCCGGCCTTGATCACCACGATCGGCTTGGTGAGGGCTACCTCCCGCGCCGCCGAGAGGAACGAGCGGGGATCCCCGATCGACTCCATGTAGATGACGATGCTGTGGGTCTGGGGGTCGTCCCCCAGGTAGGTGATCAGATCCCCCCAGTCCACATCGAGCATCGAGCCCATCGAGACGAAGGCGCTGAAGCCCACGTTCTCCTGCAGGCTCCAGTCGAGGACCGCGGTGCAGATCGCCCCCGACTGGCTCAGGAAGCCCACATGGCCGGGGCGGGCGAAGGTGCCGGCGAAGGTGGCGTTGAGGCCGGTGCGGGGATTCATCAGCCCCAGGCAGTTGGGGCCCACCAGCCGCATGCCGGAGCGGCGCAGACCATCGCGGATGCGGGCCTCCAGGGCGATGCCGGCGGCGCCGATCTCGCGGAAGCCCGCGGAGAGCACGATCACCCCCTTCACCCCCGCCGCCGCACAGGCCTCGATCAGGGCCGGCACCGTGGCGGCCGGGGTGGCGATCACCGCCAGATCCACCGCCTCGGGCACCTCCGCCACCGTGGCGTAGGCCCGGATCCCCAGCACACTGGAACGCTTCGGGTTGACGGGGTAGACGGTGCCGCCGAAGGGATGGCTGATCAGGTTCCACAGCACCCCCCGGCCGACGCTGCCCGGCCGGTCGGAGGCGCCGATCACCGCCACGCTGCGGGGGGAAAAGAGCGCCGCCAGCGGCTGGTGCTGGGAGCGCAGGATGTCGTAGGCCCGATCGGAGGCGCCGTCGCCTCCCGCGGAGGCGAGAGCGCTCATCGGTACACCAGGACCGGACAGGGGGACTGGACCAGCACCCGCTGGGTCTCGCTGCCGATCAGCATCCCCACCAGGCCGCGGCGGCCGTGGGAGGCCATCAGGATCAGATCACATCCCAGCCGGGTGGCGGCCTCGACGATGGCCTGGTGGGGCAGGTCGCTCATCACCTTCTCGCCGGTGGCGCTGACGCCGGCCTGCTTCGCCACCGCCAGGGACTCCTCCAGGATCCGCTCCACGTCCTTGCGGCTGGCACTCATCAGGGCCTCCATCGTGGTGGCATCGAGCATCTCGCCGAGCCCCACCACCTGCACCGGCACGCTGGCCTGGGCATGGAAGAAGGTGATGCGGGCCCCCAGGGCCGCGGCCAGGGCCACGGCATGGCGCACGGCCTGCATCGAGAGCTCGGAGCCGTCGCTGGGAACCAGGAGGTGGCTGTAGGGCATGGGAGCTGGGGTTCTCCCCTCTGTCTACTCATGGCCCCGGATCAGTGCCGGGGTCAGTGGAGTGGATCGCTGATCACCAGAACCGAGCAGGCCAGCCGCCGCAGCAGCCCGGTGGCCTGGTCGCTGGCGGGAATCGGCAGGCCCTCCACCAGGCGCCGCAGGGAGCGCAGGATCACCAGATCGTGGCTCTCGCTGCTGCGCTCGATCGCATCGGCCACGTTCGGATCGGCCAGGAGTTCCACCGCCACCGGCACGGCCCCACCGGTACCGGGCGGGGACGGGATCCAGGCCTGGAGCTGGCGGGTCAGCCGCTCCCGCTCCGCCTGGGGCAGCCAGGGCTCGTGCACGTGCAGCAGGGTGATGGCGGCCCCCTCTCCGGACGGGCAGCCCCTCAGCAGCCGCTCCGCCAGCTGGAACTGCTCCAGGGCGCCGGCGGAGAGGTCCTTCACCGGCACGAGCAGCCGCCGGAAGCCGGCCGGATCCTCCCCCAGCCGGGCCATCACCACCGGACAGTGGGCCTGGCGGCAGATGGCGGCCACCAGATCGCCGAACAGCCAGCGTCCCAGGCGGGGGCCCCTCGCCACCCCGACCAGCACCAGATCGGCGCCCTGCTCCAGGGCCGTGCGGGCAATGCCGCCCGGGATGTCGTTGTCGACCCGCAGCAGGGAGCGGCTGGGCACCCCCGCCGCCGCCGTGCAGGCATCGGCCTGCTCCAGCCGCTGCCGCCCCTCCGCCAGGGCCCGGTGCACCACGGGGGGATGGGGGCCGCGGCCCGCCCCGGCCTGGCGGGGGGACACCACCGCCAGGGGCAGCACCAGGCCCTGGCGGCCCGCCTCGCCCTCGATCAGACGGCCGGCCAGCGCCAGCAGGAACCCCTCGCTGCGGGCGTCGCTGACGGGCACCAGCACCCGCAGGGCCCGTCGCACCAGGGCCAGCTGGCCGGTCTCCTGCAGGCTGAGCTCCCGGGAGCGGCGGCTGGCCATCCGGGTCATCGCCACCGTGGTCAGGATCGGCCCCAGGGTCGCCGTCACCACCATCAGGGCCAGCACACTGTTGAGCATCCGCTCATCCAGCAGCCCCTGGCGGAACCCCACGTAGGTGGCGGCCAGGGTGGCCGCCACCTGGGGGATCGACAGTGACCAGAGGGTGAGCATCTGGGGCCCGTCGTAGCGGTACAGCAGACCCGACCACCAGGAGGCCAGCCCCTTGCTGGCGATCAGGGTCAGGATCAGGGCGACGGCGAAGACCGAGCCCGTCATGGTGCTCAGGAACACCGGCACATCGAGCAGCAGGCCCAGATCGATGAAGAACAGGGGGATGAACAGGCTCGCCCCCACCACCACCACCTGCTCCTTGACGCGGCCGTCCGGCAGCACACCGTTCACGGCCAGGCCGGCGAGGAAGGCACCGACGATCTTCTCCACACCGGCCAGTTCCGCGCCCACCGCCGCCAGGAACAGGGCCAGCAGCACCGCGACGAACAGGCGGCTGTCGCCATCAACGCTGCGGCGGATCAGCCCCCGGCCCAGCCAGCGGATCAGCAGCAGCACGGCGGCGGCATATACGGCCACCTTGAGCAGCAGCCCCACCACCCCTTCGGTGCTCAGCTGGCCCTGCCCCAGGCTGACGCAGAGGGCCAGCACCACCAGGGCGGCGATATCGGTGAAGATCGTGCCACCGATCGCCACCGTGACGCACTCCTCCCGCATGGCGCCGAAGCCGCGCACGATCGGGTATCCCAGGGGGGTGTGGGAGGCCAGGATCGAGCCGATCAGCACGGCGCTCACGGCCGGGTAGCCGTACACGAACCCCAGCACCGTGCCGGCCAGCATCGGCAGGGTGAAGGTGAGCAGCCCGAAGCGGAAGGAACGGGCCCGGATGCGCTGGAACTCCCCCAGGTCGATCTCCAGCCCGGCGATGAACAGCAGGTAGATCACCCCCACATCCGAGAGCAGCCGCACGGTCTCGCTGGTCGACACCAGCCAGCCCAGGCCGTGGGGACCGATCGCCACCCCCGCCGCCAGCAGCCCCACCAGATCGGGCAGCCGCAGCGGCCGCACCAGGGGGGGCACCACCACGCTCAGCACCAGCAGCAGGGCGAAGATCGCCAGGGGATTGCCAGCCAGGAAGGTGCCCACGGGGGATCGGGAGGGTCGGCAGGGGAGTCCTCCAGGCCGTCCTAGGAGCGCCGCCACCGGCGGTCCCCTCCCCGCCTCGTCTCGTAACGGGTCCGCACCCGTCCGCGCCCCCCACCAGAATCGGCACCATGACGCAGACCGCCTGGCACCAGCACTGGTATCCGGTGTCCTACCTGCGGGATCTCGATCCCGCCAGGCCCACCGCCTTCACCCTCCTGGGTGAGGACCTGGTCCTCTGGTGGGACCGGGCCGGCCAGCTCTGGCGCGCCTTTGCCGATGTCTGCCCGCACCGGCTGGTGCCCCTGAGCCAGGGGCGGATCAATGCCGGCGGCGAGCTGGAGTGCCCCTACCACGGCTGGAGTTTCGCCGGTGACGGCCACTGCACCGCCATTCCCCAGGCCGAGCCGGGGGCGAGCCCCAGCGCCGTGCGCTCCCGCTGCCGGGCCTACGCCACCGCCGAGGCCCAGGGCCTGCTGTTCGTCTTCGCCGGTGAGGCGGCCGACGCCGCGGCGGTGCCTCTGCCGCTGGTGCCGGTGCTGGAGGAGCCGGGCTGGTTCGTGCAGGACACCTTCCGGGACCTGCCGATGGATGCCCTCACCTTGCTGGAGAACGTGCTCGATATGAGCCACGTGCCCTTCACCCACCACCGCACCGTGGGCAAGCGGGAGAACGCCGCCCCGGTGGTGGCGACGATCACCGGCTCCGGTCCGGAAGGGTTCACGGGCCTGTGGGAGGAGGGCCCCCGCAAAGGCAAGCTCGGCAGCCAGCGCACCACCTACGCCGCCCCCGGCCTGATGTGGCACGACCTCACGGCGCCCGGCTTCGCCCGCATCCTCACGGTGGTCTACGCGACGCCGATCCGCCGCGGCGAGTGCCGCCTGTTCGCCCGCTTCCCCTTCCAGTTCCAGTCACGGCTGCCTCCCCTGCTGCTGGGGCTGCGGCCCCGCTGGCTGCAGCACATCGCCAACCACACCGTGCTCGAGGACGACCAGGTGTTCCTGCACTGGCAGGAGCGGGTGCTGGAGCGGCGGGGCCGCAGCGGCGGGGCCGAGCGGGCGTTCTTCCTGGCCACCGGCGCCGATGTCTATGTGAAGGCCCTGCACGACTGGGTCAACGACCACGACGGCGACCCCTTCCCCGGCCAGCCCCTGCCCCCCCGCCTCGATCGGGCGGCCCTGATGGACCGCTGGACCAGCCACGGGCAGCACTGCGCCTCCTGCCGCGGCGCCCTGGAGGGACTGCGGCGCTGGCGGCCGCTGGTGCAGGCCATCCCCTGGCTGGCCCTGCTGGCGATCGCCTGGTGGCGGACCCCCCCGGTGCTGGTCGCGGGCCTGCTGCTGGCGGCGGCCGCGGTGCTGCTGGCCCGGCGCTTCGATCGCTGGGAGCGGCTGCTGCTGGCCGGGGATGGCGAACCGCCCCGCAACCGTCCCGACTGAGCGGGTCGGACCTGCCGGTTCAGCCTTTCCAGCCGGCCAGGTGGGAGGCGGCCCTGGAGCGCACCAGGGAACGGGCGGCCGCCAGGGCCGGGGCCAGATTGGCCGAGCTGAAGGGGGGCAGGGGGCGGCTGCGCAGCCAGGCTCCCCAGCGGAATTCGTGGAAGGGGATCAGGGGGGCCGGATCGATCATGCCCTCCTTCTTCAGCCGCCAGACCAGGGAGCGGTAGGGGTCGTCCTGCAGCTCGGGCAGGCGCTGCGGCAGGGCCGTGGGCACCAACGGGCCGTGGCCGCGGCCGTCGTAGAGGTACAGCCAGCCCCGGGCCTGCAGTTCGGCGAGCACCGCCTGGGGCGGATCGGCGGGCCGATCGAGCACCAGGTAGCCGTAGGCCATGGCGCCGGGATCCAGCTCGATCAGTCCCCGCAGGCGGTGATGGCGGTCGACCATCCAGAGCGCGTCACCCGCTCCGCGCACGAGGGGAACGGGTTTGCCGCGCAGGTAGCGCAGCCGCTGCTCCGCCGTCTCCAGGGAGAAGTCCTGCTGGCGGCTGCGCACCTCGGCCAGGCCCACGCACATCTGGGTGGGCCGCAGGTCGGCGATGGCGACGCTGAGCAGGTCCGCCTTCGGACCCGGAGGGGGCAGGGGCCGGTAGGGGGGCAGGTGCAGGCTCATGGGTGCCGGTGGCTGAACCCCATCCTGACCGCTCCGCGCCGGACCTCACCGCCACGGTTCAGCCCCGGGAATAGGGTCAGGCCAGCCACGGATGTGCATGACCACCGCCCCTGACCGAGCCATCGCTCCGGAGGGACCCCACGGCCCGATCGGGGTGCTGGTCTGTGGCCACGGCAGCCGCAACCGTCTGGCGGTGGCCGAATTCGCCTCCCTGGCCCACCAGCTCCAGCACCACCTCGCCCCGGTACCCGTGGACCACGGCTACCTGGAGTTCGCCCGGCCGATCCTGCGCGACGGCCTGGACGCCCTGCGCCAGCGCGGGGTGCGGCACGTGCTGGCCGTGCCGGCGATGCTGTTCGCCGCCGGCCACGCCAAGAACGACATCCCCTCGGTGCTCAACACCTACGCCGCCGAGACCGGGCTGCGCATCGACTACGGCCGGGAGCTTGGGGTGGACCTCAAGATGATCCAGGCCGCGGCCGCCCGCATCCGCGCTGCCCTCGAGAGCGCCGACGCCGACGCCCTCGCGGCCGGCCGCAGCCCGGTGCCGCTGCATGACACCCTGCTGGCGGTGGTGGGGCGTGGCTCCTCCGATCCGGACGCCAACTCCAACGTGGCCAAGGTGACCCGGATGCTGGTGGAGGGCTTCGGCTTCGGCTGGGGGGAGACCCTCTATTCCGGGGTCACCTTTCCCCTGGTGGAGCCGGGCCTGCGCCAGGCCGTCAAGCTCGGCTTCCGGCGCATCGTCGTCTTCCCGTACTTCCTGTTCTCCGGGGTGCTGGTGAGTCGGATCCGCCAGCACAGCGAGCGGGTGGCCGCCGACCATCCCGAGCTGGAGATGGTTCAGGCCGGCTACCTGGGCGACCATCCCCTGGTGCTGGACACCTTCCGGGAGCGGGTCGCCGAGGTGCTCGGCGGCGATGTGGCCATGAACTGCTCGCTCTGCAAGTACCGGGCCCAGGTGCTCGGGTTCGAGCGGGAGGTGGGGGCGCCCCAGCACAGCCACCACCACCATGTCGAGGGGCTGGTGGAGAGCTGCACCCTCTGCGAGCGGGAATGCACCGGGGCCTGTCAACCCGACGGCGTGCCCGTTCCGCTGGGGGGCACGGGGGCTGGCCATGGCCACGGCGAGGAGGCCCATCATCACCACCACCATCCCGTCTATCCCCATGCCGACCACCCGCTGGGTCCCCGCACCCTGCGGCGGTCGACCGACTGACCTGCAGGGCGGCCAGGCCAGGGGGCCATCCTCGCCGGTCTCATCTCTCTCTGGGTCCAGAGAGACTGAGTTCTGATCACTTGTTCCGATGGTTCGGGGGTTTCCCCCACGGCGGTGCCGTTTTCCCCCGATTTGCGGCACTTTTCCACAGATCTCGGCCTTCCGGCCGCTTCAGGACGTCAGGGCTGGGGAAAGTCATGGATGGCTTGGAACAGCCTTGACAGGGTCCGCCGCCGGCGGTCCGCTGCTCCCGTGTTCTGCAACACCTCGCCGGCAGCCCAGCCGGGGCCGCGAGTCTCATCCTCTGCGCCCAACGGGGCCTCGCCACGACCGGATTTTGACGCCGGCCATCCCCTGTGGCGTACTTGGAGCGAACTCAGTGGAATCCCAGCAGCATGGCCATGGATCCTGAGCACCCGGGGTGCGGCGGCGAAGAGGCGAGTGTGAGCCTGGAAGCCGAGGTGCCTGAGGTGCTCTACGCCGGCATGCGGGAGTTCATCGACGCCCATCCGCACTGGGACCAGTACAGCGTCATCACCTCCGCCCTGGCCGGCTTCCTGTTCCAGAACGGCTGCCAGGAGCCCGTGGTTTCCCAGCACTACCTCGACGGGCTGTTCCAGAAGCCCTGACCCGGGGGCTGAGGCTTGGGCAGGCCAGGCGCATCGAACGGGCCAGGCGGACGTCCGGGCCAGGCCGACAGCGGGCCAAAAAAAAGCGGAGGTGCCAACCCCCGCCGATGGTTTTCTCCCTTGCCCGACCCTTTGGAGGTCGCCCCGTCATTGTGCGCATGGGGGGCCGCCAAGATTGTGGTGATCGACACCAGCTGTGCCCTGCTGTGACGGCTCCCTGACCGGACCGCCCGTTCAGTGGCGCCGCATCCCGGCGGCGGCGGCGGCGCAGGCCCGCCAGGTGATCGCCATTTCGGTGAGGGTGGGGCTCTGCCAGCCGGCGCTGGGCCAGCAGGCCCCATCGGTGACCAGCACATTGGCGGCCCCCCAGCAGCGGTTCCAGGGGTCGACGACCCCCTCCTCGGGGCTCTCGGCCATGCGGGCCCCGCCCAGTTCGTGGATGTAGTAGCCCGGTGGCGGCGGCTCCGGACGCACCGCCAGGCTGTTGCGGATCAGGGGTTCGAGCACCGGCAGCACGAACAGCTCCTCGATCGGCCGGATGCGGCCGCCCGCCGCGGCCACCACGGCTGCCATGCGCGCCTGCATGTGGGCCACCATCGCGGCCTCGTTGGTTCCCCAGCGGCAGTCGATGTGGGGGATGGGCAGGTCCCAGGCGTCGGTGCGGGAACCATCCAGGCTCACCCGGTTCCCGGCCCGGGGCAGCACCTCCCCATGGCCGATCAGGAAGCCCACCGCCTCCCCGGGCCGGCGGCGCAGCAGGGCGGGGGGATCGAAGCGCTGCAGGGCGGCCCAGATGCCGTAGCCGCGCAGGAAGGCCTCCGAGCTGCCTTCCTCGAGGTTCACGGTATTGGGGATGAAACAGCTGCCGGCCCCGGAGAGCTCGGCCGGTTCGGGGGGCGCCCCGATCGCGGGGATCGAGAAGAAGCGGCTGGTGGAGATGTGGTCCATCAGGTAGCGGCCCAGGCTGCCCGAGGGGTCGCTCAGGCCGCCGCTGCGCACGGCGTCGCTCGAGTGCAGCAGCAGCCGGACCGTTTCGATCGTGGAGGCGCAGAGCACCACCAGGGGGGCGGCGAGGCGCTCCCGCCCGCCGCTGGCCGCGTCCACCAGCACCACCGCCTCGGCCCGCCGCCCGCTCCGGTCCATCTCCAGATGGCTCACCACCGCACCGCTGCGCAGCTGCACCCGGCCCGTCGCCAGGGCCCGGGCCAGGCTGCGGCCCTGGGCGCTGGAGGGGGGCCAGGGTGCCGCCGGGGTGGGCCGGTGCAGGCGGAAACCGCGGGAGTGGATCAGGGGCAGCCCCAGCTCGCGACCGATCGCCGTCTGCAGGTGCTTCTCCCCCGGCGTGAAGGGCAGGGGCGGCAGGTACCGCCCGTCCGGCAGCTGGGGCAGCCCGTCCCGCTGGCCGTGCACCCCCAGCAGGGTCTCGAGCCGGTCATAGAAGGGCGCCAGCTCGGCGGTGCCGATCGGCCAGGCGGGGCCATGGCCGTCCCGCCGGCCCGCCTGGAACTCGGCCTCCGACAGGCGCAGGGTGATGCCCCCCCAGGTGAGGCTCTTGCCGCCCACCTGGCGCCCCCGGGTCCAGAGGAAGGGGGCGTCCGGTGGGGTGCTGTAGGGGTTCTGCCGTTCGTCGACGAACAGCTCGGGGTTGTGCTTCCAGAAGCCCGGATGGTGCCGCTGCAGGCGCTGGCGGCCGCTGCTCAGGTGGGCGAGACGGCGCAGGCTGTTGAGCGGTTCGCTGCCCAGGGCGCGACGGGCGGAGAGGTCCGGCCCCGCCTCGAGCACCAGCACCCGCAGCCCCGCCTCCGCCAGCACCATGGCGGCCACCGACCCGTTGGCCCCTGCCCCCACCACCACGGCATCCCACGGCAGGTCACTGCCGGCGGTGGGGGATGGCACAGCGGACATCGGCAGGCTAACCGGTCCCGGCATCATGGTGGACCGGCCGCAGGCCGCCCCTGCAGGCCACAACGGCGGCGCAGGGCCTCCATCAGTCGGGCGACGGCATCGGGCTGACCCTGGAGGTAGAAGGCCTCCTGTTCGGCCACGCGATGGTTGTGGTAGTGGGTGGTGAGCAGGCCGGAGATCTCCTGGCGCACCACCGGCTGCACCGGCAATCTCCAGCCGATCGGGGTCACGGTTCCGGTGGGACAGCTCTGAGCCGCATGCACCGCCTCGTGGAGAAAGGTCTGCCGGGCGATGCCCAGCTCGAAGCTGATCGGAGCGATCCAGATCCTTCGCGACCCGGCCTCGAACAGTCCGTAGGCGCCACGCACCGGGGGGGCGCTGATCTGAACCCTGAACCCGAACCGCTTCAGCTCCCGCACCAGGGGTTGCAGGTCCGCCGGCAGGGCGGTGAGGGGTTTCGGCGCCAGGGGCCCCTGAGCCTGCGCTGCCGGCACCGGAATCGAAGCCAACTGGAAGGGTGGGACCGGAAGCATGGCGGACGGGTCAGCCGATGGCCCTACAACAACAACCCCCCAGCGAATGGCTGGAGGGTTGATGGGCTACAACCCTCGGAGGGTTGTGGAGTTGGTGGCGGGGAGGAGATTTGAACTCCTGACCTTCGGGTTATGAGCCCGACGAGCTACCAGACTGCTCTACCCCGCGTCGCACACGTGGTCGGCGGATGTCCGCGTCGCACCTGTGAATTGTATCAGTCGATGCCCCCGCCTCAGGGGCGGGCCCCGTCGAAGCGCAGCTCACCGATCACCTCCAGGCGCAGGTGGTCGGCCGGTGCCAGATAGCGCTGGCGCAGCTCCACCAGGGTGGTGGGGGTGAGCCACTCAAGCTGCTCGAGCAGGTGCAGGGCCACGGCCTGCTTGGCCCGCCGGGCTCCGTCGTCCACCTTGATGGCCACCCCCATGCCTTCGCCCACCCGGCTGAGGCACTGGATGCCTTCGGCGCCCCCCTTGCTCAGCACCTGGCCGTGGGCCAGGCGCATCAGCTCGGTGTCGAACTGCCCGTCCCCGGCGATCAGATCCGGGTGGGCGAGCATCGCCCGGCTGAGCCGCTCCAGGTCGGCCTGCTCCCCGCTGCCGAGGTGGGCGAACAGCAGGGCCATCTGGGCCAGCTGCAGCTGCAGCGTGGGGGCGCCGCAGTCGTCGCGGGCGCTGATCAGTTCGGCCCCCGGCAGCCCCAGCAGCTCACCGACC
Source organism: Cyanobium sp. Lug-B (assembly GCF_024345635.1). NCBI lineage: Bacteria > Bacillati > Cyanobacteriota > Cyanophyceae > Synechococcales > Prochlorococcaceae > Cyanobium > Cyanobium sp. Lug-B. The sequence continues at coordinate 12,171 of NZ_JAGQBM010000018.1, read as the reverse complement.
CGCTTGAGGACCGCCTGTTGCAGGGGATGGTCGGCCTGGAGGTAGCTCTCGAGCGGCCAGTGCATCTGCCGGCAGGCGGCCAGGAAGGCCGCGTGCTTGCCCGAGCAGTTGTGCTCCAGCGGACTGCTGGCGCCGGCGGGGGTGGGGCACTGGAGGTCCTCGGTGTCGAGTTCCGCACCCCAGAGCAGCTTGAACGCCTCCCGGGCATGCAGGGCGGTGCCGGCATGGGAGGCGCAGGCGATCGCCAGGCCCCGCTCGCCGGCCCCCATCCGGTCGGCGGCGCCGCTGCCCACGAACACGGTGGCCTGGAAGGGCTTGAGGGCGGAACGCACGAAGCTCAGCTGCTGGGGGTCGCCGGCGCGCATCAGCACCCGGCCCCGCTGGTCGCAGACCACCGCGTGCACCCGGTGCCGCGACTCGACGATGCCGTTGCGCAGCAGGCGGACCTCCAGGGGGGGAATGCCGGGGCGGCCCGGGCCGGCGAAGCTGGAGGACAGGGTCATGGGGGAGGAAGCGGATCCGCGGAGGCCGACCTCAGAGAGCCTGGCAGAGCCCCGACCCGAGCAGCATCAGGGTGATGGCGATGGCGACCGCCTGGCGCAGGCGGGTCAGCACCGGCTGCACCTGGTGGCGGGCCACCAGCAGATCCTGCTGGCGCCAGGTGATCGGTTTCTCCCACACCTGGCCGTCGTACCAGCCCGATTCCTCGTACTCCACCCGCTCCGAGACCAGTCGCTTCTGCACGTAGGTCCAACCGAGCCACTGGCGCAGCAGCAGCACCATGGGCAGCAGCACGGCGGCGGTGGCCGCGGCGATCACCAGCCGGACGGGCTCATGGCGGAGCGTCAGGCTGCCGCTGGCCACCAGCAGCGCCGGGGGGAAGGAGAGCAGCCAGGCAAGGCCCAGGGCCCGCCACAGACCCGTCGGGCCATGGGCGGGCCAGTGGAAGAACCAGGAGCGGCTGAGCTGGTCGTACTCCTGCAGCGGCCGCTGGGCCGGCGGCACCGGGCAGGGGGTGTCCTGGCTGGGCAGGCTCGGAACGCCGGCGGCCATCGCTGCGCCCCTCAGCCGGCGACCGGGCCGGCGCCGCCCACCTCAAGGGGGGCACCGACGTAACGCTCCTGCTCGCCGTGGCCCCAGAAGGACTCGAGGTCGTAGTAGCTGCGCTCCTGGGGGGTGAGCACGTGCACGATCAGCTCGCCGTAATCCAGCAGCACCCAGCGGCCCTCGCTCTGGCCCTCGCGCCGCAGGGGCAGGCGCGAAGCGTCGGTTTCCAGCCGGTCTTCGACGGAGCGGGCGATGGCCCGCACCTGCACGTCGCTGAGGCCGCTGCAGATCACGAACCAGTCGGCCAGGGAGGACACCTCATCGACCCGGATCAGGCGGATGTCGACGGCCTTGCGGTCGTCACAGGCTTCGGCGGCCAGCAGGGCCAGGTCGCGGCTATCCATAGACGTTCTCGCTGGTGACCGACTGGCGCGAGCCCTGCTGCTGGGCCATTTCGGCCCGGGCCTTGCCGGCGCTCTTGCGCAGGGCCTCGAGGCGGTCCTCGTAGAAGGTGCGGCGGCGCTTCTTGCGGGTCTGCTCCACCAGCTCCTTGAGGGCGCCCCCCAGGCTCTTGTAGGCGTTGGGCAGGCTGTAGCCGAAGCGGCAGGCCAGATCGATGGCCCGCTCGTCGGCCAGGATCGCGTCCTGGAGACGCTTCTCGGAGTTGTTCTTGAGGTAGAGGCGGTAGCCGGCGAAGCCTGAGAGCCCCAGGGCCATCACCAGCAGCAGGCCGTCCTGCACCCACAGCTCGCCAATGGCACCGCCCAGGCCGATGGCCAGGGCGGCCATCTCCCAGCCGTCCCGGGGGATGGCGTCGTTCTGGATGCGGCCCACCTCGTGCCAGAAGAGCAGGTTGCGGTGATCCAGGGCGAGGGCGTCCCATTTCTCCAGATCGACCTGGATCTCCACCTCATCGCGGCCGATCTCCTCGATGGTGATCAGGGGCGGATCGACGGAGGCGGCCGCTTCCACGAACACCCAGCTCTGCATCTCAGGGGGCAGCAACCCCTTCAGGCGCTGGAGTTCGCTCATCGGCGGCGTCTCGGGCGAAGGTATCCCGTCAGATTAGCGATTGCCTGCGGTGGAAGCGGCGCCGGCAGGCCGGTCGGGACGGCGACCGTGAGAGGCTGGGCGGGTTTGCCCGACCACGCCCTATGCCCCGCCGCACGGATCTGAGGCGCATCCTGCTGCTGGGGTCGGGACCGATCGTGATCGGCCAGGCCTGCGAGTTCGACTATTCCGGCACCCAGGCCTGCAAGGCCCTGCGGGCCGAGGGCTACGAGGTGGTGCTGGTGAATTCCAACCCGGCCTCGATCATGACCGACCCGGACCTGGCGGATCGCACCTACATCGAGCCCCTGACCCCCGAGGTGGTGGCCCGGGTGATCGAGGTGGAACGCCCCGATGCCCTGCTGCCCACCATGGGCGGCCAGACCGCCCTCAACCTGGCCGTCGCCCTGGCGGAGAACGGCACCCTGGCGGCCTACGGCGTCGAGCTGATCGGCGCCGATCTGGCGGCGATCCGCAAGGCGGAGGACCGGCTGCTGTTCAAGGAGGCGATGGCCCGGATCGGCGTGGCCGTCTGTCCGTCCGGGATCGCTAACGACCTCGAGGAGGCGATCCGCGTCGGCGATGCGATCGGCACCTACCCGCGCATCATCCGGCCGGCCTTCACCCTGGGGGGATCGGGCGGCGGCATCGCCTACAACCCGGAGGAATTCCAGGCCTTCTGCAAGAGCGGCCTCGAGGCCAGCCCCGTCTCCCAGATCCTGATCGAGAAATCCCTGCTGGGCTGGAAGGAGTTCGAGCTGGAGGTGATGCGCGACACCGCCGACAACGTGGTGATCGTCTGCTCGATCGAAAACCTCGACCCGATGGGGGTCCACACCGGTGATTCGATCACCGTCGCCCCCGCCCAGACCCTCACCGACCGGGAGTACCAGCGGCTGCGCGACCAGTCGATCGCCATCATCCGCGAGATCGGTGTCGACACCGGTGGCAGCAACATCCAGTTCGCCATCAATCCCGCCAACGGGGACGTGGTGGTGATCGAGATGAACCCCCGGGTCAGCCGCAGCTCGGCCCTGGCCAGCAAGGCCACCGGCTTCCCGATCGCCAAGATCGCCGCCCGCCTGGCGGTGGGCTACACCCTCGACGAGATCGTCAACGACATCACCGGGGCCACGCCGGCCTGTTTCGAACCGACGATCGACTACGTCGTCACCAAGATCCCCCGCTTCGCCTTCGAGAAGTTCCGCGGCTCGCCGGCGGTGCTCACCACCTCGATGAAGTCGGTGGGGGAGGCCATGGCCATCGGCCGCAGCTTCGAGGAATCCTTCCAGAAGGCCCTGCGCTCCCTGGAGACGGGCCATGCGGGCTGGGGCTGCGACCGCCCCGATCCCCCCCAGGATCCCGCCGACCTGGAGCGGCAGCTGCGCATCCCCTCCCCGGACCGGATCCATGCGGTGCGCGCCGCCATGGTGGCCGGCCGCAGCGACGACGAGATCCACCGGCTCAGCGCCATCGACCCCTGGTTCCTGGCCAAGCTGCGCCGCATCCTGACGGTCGAAACCACCCTGCTGCGGGGCCGTTCCCTTGAGGCCATCGACGCCGGAGCCTTCCTGGAGCTCAAGCAGACCGGCTTCTCCGACCGCCAGATCGCCTGGGCCACCGGCAGCGACGAACTCACGGTGCGCCGCCGGCGCCAGGCCCTGGGGGTGCGGGCCGTGTTCAAGACGGTTGACACCTGCGCCGCCGAATTCGCCTCCTCCACGCCGTACCACTACGCCACCTACGAGCGGCCCCTGGAACGGCTTGAGGCCGATGGCTCCCTCACCCTGCTGGCGCCCGAGGACGAGGTGACCCCCGAGACCCGCCGCAAGGTGATGATCCTGGGGGGCGGGCCCAACCGCATCGGCCAGGGCATCGAGTTCGACTATTGCTGCTGCCACGCCTCCTTCGCCCTGCGGCAGGCCGGGTTCGCCACCGTGATGGTGAACAGCAACCCGGAAACCGTCTCCACCGACTACGACACCAGCGATCGCCTGTACTTCGAGCCCCTCACCCTGGAGGACGTGCTCAATGTCATCGAGGCGGAGAAACCCGAGGGGGTGATCGTCCAGTTCGGCGGCCAGACGCCCCTGAAGCTGGCGATCCCCCTGCTGCGCTGGCTGGAGAGCGAGGAGGGCCGCGCCACCGGCACCCGCCTCTGGGGCACCTCGCCCGAATCGATCGACCGGGCCGAGGACCGGGAGCAGTTCGAGGCGATCCTGCGGCGCCTGGAGATTCGCCAGCCCCGCAACGGCCTGGCCCGCAACGACGGCGAGGCCCGCGCGGTGGCGGCGGCCGTCGGCTATCCCGTCGTGGTGCGCCCCAGCTACGTGCTGGGCGGCCGGGCGATGGAGGTGGTCTTCGACGAGGAGGAACTGAACCGCTACATGGTGGAGGCGGTGCAGGTGGAGCCCGACCATCCGGTGCTGATCGACCAGTACCTGGAGAACGCCATCGAGGTGGACGTGGACGCCCTCTGCGACCGGGAGGGGACGGTGGTGATCGGCGGCCTGATGGAGCACATCGAGCCGGCCGGCATCCACTCCGGCGACTCGGCCTGCGCCCTGCCCTCGGTGTCGCTGGGGCCCGAGGCCCTGGCCACGATCCGCCGCTGGAGCACGGAGCTGGCCCTGGCGCTGGAGGTGCGCGGCCTGATCAACCTCCAGTTCGCGGTGCAGAACGACGGCGCCGGCAACGAAACGGTGTTCATCATCGAGGCCAACCCGCGGGCGTCCCGCACCGTGCCTTTCGTGGCCAAGGCCACCGGCGTGCCCCTGGCCAAGATCGCCAGCCAGCTGATGGCCGGCCGCACCCTCACGGAGCTGGGCCTGCTGGCGGAGCCGCGGCCGCCGCGGCAGACCGTGAAGGAGGCGGTGCTGCCCTTCAAGCGCTTCCCCGGCGCCGACACCCTGCTGGGGCCGGAGATGCGCTCCACCGGCGAGGTGATGGGGATCGCCGCCAGCTTCGGCCTGGCCTACGCCAAGGCCGAGCTGGCCGCCGGTGAGCCCCTGCCCACCAGCGGCAGCGTGTTCCTCTCCACCCACGACCGCGACAAGCCCGCCCTGGTGCCGGTGGCCCGAGCCCTGCTGGCGGCGGGATTCACCCTCACCGCCACCAATGGCACCGCCGCGATGCTCAGCCAGGCCGGCCTGGCGGTGGAGCCGGTGCTCAAGGTGCACGAGGGCCGGCCCAACATCGAGGATGCGATCCGCTCCGGCCTGGTGCAGCTGGTGGTCAACACACCGGTGGGCCGCCAGGCCGCCCACGACGACCGCTACCTGCGCCTGGCCGCCCTCGACTACGCCGTGCCCACCGTCACCACGATGGCGGCGGCCCGGGCCGCCGTGGAGGCCATCGCCGCCCTGCAGCAGCAGCAGCAGGTGGAGGTGGCGGCCCTGCAGGACATCCACCCGCCCTGGGTAGGGTGATCGCCCGATCGCCTGTGACCCTGTGACCAGCACCCTGGCCGCCCAGCCCATCGCCCCCGGCACCGACCTGCGCGAGGCCTTCCGCGCCGCCTACGAGAACCGCTACACCTGGGAGCCGGGCTTCGGCGGCTATGGCGGCCGTTGCGTCTGGGAGCAGGACGACCGGCGCTTGGAGGGCACCTTCCAGGTGGGCGCCGATCTCAAGGCGACGGTGGAGGGCATCGCCGACGAAGAGGTGCACAAGGCGGTCGCCTCCCAGCTGTGGGAGGTGGCGATCCACCGGGTGCGGCGCCCCTTCGAGCAGACCCACGGCGCCAACACCTTCACCGCCGGCGGGACCGATGCGGTGGGAACCGAGGTGATCATGGGCGGCAAGGCCGAGGGCGACCGCTACCGCATCAAGGACAACGTGGTGACGATGGTGCACCGCCACATCCACGGCACCGTGGTGACGATCTTCACCGAGAGCGTCACCGACACCGGCAGCGGCTACCTCAGCCACACCTACACGAGCCGCTACAGCGACCCCGCCACCGGCGAGGCCCGCGGCGGCACCAGCCGGTTCACCGACACCTTCGTGCCCCTGGCGGGCGAGGGCCCCTGGGTGCTGAGCGAGCGGGTGGTGGAGACGGAGGCCCATGGCGACACGCCGGCCGGCCGCCAGGTGTTCCGCTTCGAGGACCTGGCGCCCCTGGGCTGACCCCCGGCGGCCTCAGGCCGGCTCCTCCAGGGTGGGGATGCCCTGGAGGCGCTCGTTCAGCTGCATGGCCATGGCCTGGCGGCCCACCGCCAGCACCTTGAGGGTGTCTTCATGCATGCGCAGCTGGGCATCGGCCACCTGCATCCCCCGCACCATCTCCTTGACGTCGTCGGGCAGGCCGTTGAGGTCGTAACGCTTGCCTTCGAAGGTCAGCACGGGGGGCTGCTGGCTGGGGGTCTGCAAGGCTCTGGACTCGGTGCGGAGCCAGCGTAGGTGGCAGGACCGCCGGCTCCCGGCGGGGACGACGCCTGCCCTCAGGCTTCCAGGCGGATGAACTGACGTTCGCAGAGCTCGCGGTAGCGGCCGCCGCTGGCCATCAGTTCGTCGTGGCTGCCCTGCTGGACGATGCGGCCGCCGTCGAGCACCACGATCAGATCGGCCTCCTGCACCGTGGCGAGGCGGTGGGCGATCACCAGGACGGTGCGGCCCGCCATGGCCTGCTGCAGGCCCTGCTGCACGGCCTCCTCGGCCTCCGCATCCAGGGCGCTGGTGGCCTCATCGAGGAGCATCACCGCCGGGTTTCCCAGCACGGCCCGGGCGATCGCCAGGCGCTGCAGCTGGCCACCGGAGAAGTTGCTGCCCCGCTCCTCGAGGCGGCTGTCGTAGCCGCCCGGCAGGCTCTCGATGAAGTCGGCCGCATTGGCCAGCCGGGCCGCCTGGCGGATCTGCTCGGCGCTGGCGGGACGCCCGAAGGCGATCGCCTCGGCCACCGTGCCGGAGAAGACGCTGCTCTGCTGGGGCACCAGGGCCACGGCCCGACGCAGGTCCCGGGCCCGCAGGTCGGCCAGGTTCTGGCCATCCAGCAGCACCCGGCCGCTCTGGGCGGTGTTGAAGCGCAGCAGCAGGGAGAACAGGGTGCTCTTGCCGGCGCCGGAGGGCCCCACCAGGGCCACCACCTGGCCCGGACGGATGTGGAGATCCAGCTGGCGCAGCACCGGACTGCCGCTCTGGTAGCCGAAGCTCACCCCGTCCAGCACCAGCTCCCCGGACACGCGCCCCAGGGGCCTGGCATCGGGGTGGTCGGGCGGTTCCACCGGCTCGTTCTCGATCGCCCGCAGCCGCCGCAGCGAGGCCTGGCCCTGCTGGAACTCGTTGAAGTTGGTGGTCAGGTGGGAGATCGGATCGATCAGCATCAGCAGCGCCGCCACATAGCTGCTGAAGCCCTGGCTGTCGAGGCCGCCGGCCTTGATCCGGGCCGCCCCGATCAGCAGCACCGAGAGGATCCCGGCCGCTTCGATGAAGCCCACCACCGGATGCTGCAGCGCCAGCAGCTCCAGGGTGCGATAGCGGGCGCGGCGGTGCAGGTCGATCTCGGTGTCGAAGCGCTCCTGCAGCCAGGGTTCGGCGGCGAAGGCCCGCACCAGGGGCAGGCCGCCGATCGCCTCGCCCAGCAGGGCCGCCAGGTCGCTCACCTGCTTCTGGCTGCGCTCGGCGGCGGTCATCACCCGGGCCCCGAAGGCGCTCACCATCAGCGCCACCAGCGGCGCCAGCAGCAGGGTGGCCAGGGCCAGGGGCCAGTCGAGCCAGATCATGTAGCCCAGCACCACAACCAGCTGCAGGGCGCTGGGGGTGGTGTCCTGGATCGTCTTGTAGATCACCTCCCCGACCCGGTCGGCGTCCTCGGTGAGCCGGTAGGTGAGATCACCGGCGGAGAGTTTCTCCAGGGCGCCGAAGTCGAGCCGCTGCAGGCGGGCGAACAGCTGGCGGCGCAGCTCCTGGCTGACCCGCAGGGCCGGGCCCGCCAGCAGGGTGTCCTGGCCGAACTGGGCAATCTTCTGCACCAGGAACACCGCCAGGGCCGCCGCCACGCTGCGCAGCACCTTGCTGAAGTCGCCGGCGCCGATGGCCGGGATCAGCTGGCCGGCGAGCCAGGCCAGCAGGGGCCAGCAGCCCACGAACACCAGCATGCACAACCCCCCGAGCAGCAGGGGTCGCCGGTGGGGCTTCAGCAGCGGCCAGAGCCTGCGGAAGCCGGCCGGCGAGGGTGCAAGCATCGACGAACCCTATCAGCGCTCTCCGGGCGCCCCCCCGACGGTGAAGCTGGATCAGTTCCTCAAATGGCAGGGCCTCGTCGGCACCGGCGGCGAGGCCAAGCAGCGCATCCAGCGGGGGGACGTGAGCGTGAACGGTGCCATCGAGACCCGGCGCGGTCGCCAGCTGGCTCCCGGGGATGCGGTGGCGATCGACGGCCGGGAGGTGCTGATGCTCTCCCCGCGGCTGGAGCGCGGGGGAGGCGGCGGCCCCACGCCTTAACCTGCCTCGAATGTCGCTGCCGGGAGACCACGTGCGCAAGGCCGTCATCGCAGGCAACTGGAAGATGCACATGACCTGCGCCGAGGCGCGGGCGTTTGCGGCCAGCTTCCGGCCCCTGATCGCCGATCTGCCCGACGACCGTGAGGTGGTGCTGGCCCCGCCGTTCACGGCGATCCCCACCCTCTGCCGTCACCTGGCCGGCGCCGGTGTCGCCATCGCCGGCCAGAACGTGCACTGGGAGGAGAGCGGCGCCTACACCGGCATGATCTCGGCGCCGATGCTGCTCGAGCATGGCGTCACCCACGCGATCGTGGGCCACAGCGAGCCGCGCAAGTATTTCAGCGAAACCGACGAGCAGATCAACCTGCGGGCCCGGACGGCCCAGAAGTCGGGGCTGATCCCGATCCTGTGCGTGGGCGAGAGCGACGACCAGCGCGAGGCCCGCGAGACCGAGCGGGTGATCCACCGCCAGGTGGAGCAGGGGCTGGAGGGCATCGACCCCCTGCGCCTGATCGTGGCCTACGAGCCCATCTGGGCCATCGGCACCGGCAAGACCTGCGCCGCCGAGGAGGCCAACCGCATCTGCGGCCTGATCCGCGGCTGGGTGGGCCATCCCGAGGTGGTCGTGCAGTACGGCGGTTCGGTCAACCCCGCCACCATCGACATGCTGATGGCCCAGAGCGACATCGACGGCGTGCTGGTGGGGGGTGCCTCCCTCGATCCGGTCAGCTTCGCCCGCATCGCCAACTACCAGGTGCCGGTGGCGGCCTGAGCCCCCGCCCCCCGTTCCGATCGCCGTGAGCCCCGTCGGCCCCGTCGCCGCCCCGCCCGGGTTCCGCTGGGGGGATCGCACCCTGGTGATGGGGGTCCTCAACCTCACCCCCGATTCCTTCAGCGACGGGGGCCGTTACGAGACCCCCGAAGCGGCCCTGCGCCAGGCCCGGCGGCTGCACCGCCAGGGGGCCGACCTGCTCGACCTGGGGGGGCAGAGCACCCGCCCCGGGGCGGCCGAGATCGATGCGGAGGCCGAGATGGCCCGGGTGCTGCCCGCCCTGCGGCGGATCCTGGCCGCCCTGCCGCCCCCGGAAGCCGGCGGCCCCCTGCTCTCCATCGACACCTTCCGCGCCCCGGTGGCCGAAGCCGCCCTGGCCGCCGGAGCCCACTGGATCAACGATGTCAGCGCCGGCCGGCGCGATCCCGATCTGCTGGCGGTGGTGGCGGCCGCGGACTGCCCCTGCGTGCTGATGCACAGCCGCGGCGACAGCCGCACCATGGACGGCCTGGCCCGCTACGGCGACGTGGTCGCCGAGGTGCGGCAGGAGCTGCTGCGGGTCACCGACCGGGCCCTGGCGGCGGGGGTGCGTGCGGAGCGGATCCTCTGGGATCCGGGGCTGGGCTTCGCCAAGACCACCGCCCACAACCTCGCCCTGCTGCGGGGCCTGGCCCTGCTGCGGGCCGAGGGGTTCCCCCTGCTGGTGGGGCCCTCCCGCAAGCGCTTCATCGGCGAGGTGCTGGCCGAGCCCCGCCCCCGGGCCCGCCTCTGGGGCACGGCGGCGGTCTGCGGCCAGGCCATCGCCGCCGGGGCCGATGTGCTGCGGGTGCACGACGTGGCGCCGATCGTGCAGACGGCCCGCATGGCCGATGCCCTCTGCCGCGCCTGATCCGTCCGCCGGATCCGGCGACCCTCAGTCGGCCGGTTCCTCCTGGCGCCCCGTCAGCAGGGTCTGGACCATCAGCCGCAGGGTCGCCCGGTTGCCGCCGGCGGCCCGCCAGCTCTCCAGCCACTGGAGCAGGGGGGAGGGGCTGCCCCCGTCGTCGCCCTGCTGGCCGATGCCCAGCCGTTCCAGGAAGGCGCTGGCGTCATCCAGGCAGGAGCCCCCTTCGCCGAAGCCGTCCAGGAGCGGGTCGAGGGCCGCCAGCAGGGTCTCCAGTTCGGCGGTGCTCAGCTCCGGCAGGGGCTCGATCATCGAGGCAGGTCACGGCGGCGTTGCCGCCCACCGACCCAGCATGACGCCTGGACGGCCCGTTTCCGCCGTTCCGGTGCGGCCGGCCCTCGCCGGCGCCCCTAGGCTGACCCCAGCACAGCGCCGCACCTGCCTCCACCGTGCTGAAACTCTGCCTGCAGGTGCTCGTCTGCGTCACCATCGCCCTGCGCTGCATGGTGATCTTCGGCCACCTGCGCAAGCTCTGGATGGCGGACGGACTGGCTGGTGAGTTCCGCCGCGAGCTGCGCCGCCGCGGCCTGCTGATGGCCCCGCCCGCCCTGCCTGTCGACCCGCGCGCCCTGCCCCGTCGCACCGACCCCTGACGCCGCTGCGGGACGCTGATCAATGACGCCGGGAGGGGGCGCCCGCCAGGTGATGCACGGCGTGGATCACGACCCCCCACAGCTCGGCGCCATCGCCGTCGCTTCCCTCCGCGCCGCCCCCCTCGTCGCCGGTGAGCCGCAGGGGCGGACTGGTGCCGTCGCTGGCCACCAGCCACAGCGCACCGCCACGCCGGGCCAGCCGGCGCAGCAGGAAGGCGCCGGCATGCACCGCCACCACCACCATGCCGGGCCGGGGATCGACGCTGCGGTCGATCACCAGCAGGTCGCCGTCGACGATGCCGTCGCCCCGCATGGCATCGCCGCTGACGCGCATGAAGAAGGTGGACAGCGGGCGGGGGATCAGCTCCAGATTGAGGTCGATGCGGGCCTCCACGTAGTCGTCGGCGGGGCTGGGGAAACCGGCGCTGACCGCCTCCGTGGCCAGCAGGCAGAAGAGGGCCTCCGCCCCCTCCCGCAGGGGCAGCGGTGACTGGAGAGGCAGGGGACGCATCGGCCCGGGAGTCAAAGCAGTACGGATGTTCTACTCCGATGGGCCGTCGCCGCGGGATCATCGGCAGCGACCCTCTCGCGCCCGCCCGGCCATGCGTTCCACTCCGGAGGCGCTGATCGCCCGCCTCGACCTGCGGCCCCACCCGGAGGGGGGCTGGTACCGGGAGCTGCACCGCTCACCCGGCCAGGTGCACCGGGCCGGGGACGGACGGCAGCGCGCCGGACTCACGGTGATCGCCTTCCTGCTGGCCGAGGGCCAGCTCAGCCGCTGGCATCAGGTGGCGGGGGCGGATGAGGTCTGGCACCACGCCGGCGGCGACCCCCTCGACCTCTGGCGGCTGCCGTCGCAGGGCGGCACGGCCGAGCGACTGTGGCTGGGCCCGCTCGCCGCCACGGACGCCGCCGGTGACACGACCGCAGACACGGCCGGTGACGCCGCCGCTGCGGCGGGGGATCCGGGCGCCGGCCCCCTGCAGATCGTGCCGGCGCTCTGGTGGCAGGCGGCCCGAAGCCGGGGGCGGTGGAGTCTGGTGCACTGCTGCGTGGGGCCGGGCTTCGCGTTCGAGGACTTCCGTCTGATGGCCGATCTCCCCCCGGCCGAGCGGCCCGCCGGCGCCGATCCGACGCTGCTCTAGGCCATTCCGTCACCATGGGGGCCTGATGGATCGGGTGAGGGATGGGCTGTCCGAGGTGCGGCAGTTGGGCCGTGCGGGCCGACCGCAGCCTGGCGGGTCGCATGGTCTGTGCCCGTTGCGGAGAGCCGCTGGGCATCGGCAGGGCCCGCCGGGCCGCTGACGGCACGCGCCGCCGGGGGC
>NZ_JAGQBM010000017.1:0-54295 GCF_024345635.1 Cyanobium sp. Lug-B | reverse complement strand
GCCGCCGGGAGCTGGCCGGGAGCGCGCCGGCGCCAGGACGGGCCCGGAGCTGGCGGCGACCCGGATGCTCGCCCTGGCCCTGCAGGCCAGGGCGCTCGAGGCGGCCGAGTCCAGCGCCGTTACGGCGCTGTGGGAGCAGGCGACGCCCACCCGGGAGGCCCCCGCCGGGATGGCCACCGCTCCGGAGGGAATGGAACTGCGGCGACTGCCGCTCGCCAGAGCCCGCAGCGCCGGTCTGGCCTCCAGCGACCCCCTCGCCGTGCTCGCCGGCGGCAAGGTGCTGCTGCTGTGGCCGGATGGCAGCACCTTCTGGCTGCTGGCGGCCGCGGGCGACAGCCGGGCCGCAGGCGACAGCCGTGGCGCAGGCGACAGCCGTGGCGCAGGCGACAGCCGTGGCGGAGAAGGCAGCCGTGGCGGAGAAGGCAGCCGGAGCGGAGGGGACAGCCGTGCCGCCGGGGCCAAGCCCTGAGGCGGATCAGTCGCCGGTGGCCTGAGGCGCCGCCAGTGCCTCGAACAGGCGCCCCAGGGCCTCCGCCAGGGCGGTGGCGTCGAGCATGCCGTAGCTGAGCCGCAGCAGGGACTGCCCGCCGACCTGGGGCAGTCCGAAGCTGTCGCCCGGCAGGGCGGCCACACCGTGCCCCAGCACCAGATGGCGCAGCAGCGACGCGCCCCCCAGGCTGCAGGGGAACCGCAGCAGCCCATAGAAGGCGCCGTCAGGAGGGCCCAGCAGCTCCACCGCCTGGCCGCCGGCGCGGGCGGTGGCCACCGCATCGAACAGCTGCCGGCGCCGCTCGCCGAGGGCGGCGATGTGGGGCCGGCACCAGGCCGGGCCGGCCTCCAGGGCCGCCAGGGCCGCCCGCTGGCTCACCAGGGGCGGACAGATCAGCACCGTGTCCTGGACCTTGGCCAGCGCCCCCATCAGCTGGCGCGGCACCGCCGCATAGCCCACCCGCCAGCCGGCCATGCCGTAGGCCTTCGACAGGGAGAACAGGGACACCGTGTGGGCCCCGCTGCCCGGCAGACGGCCAGGACTTCCATGGGGCACCGTCCCATGGAGGAAGTCGGCGTAGGCCTCGTCGCTCACATGCAGCAGCCCATGGTGGTGGCAGAGGCGGTTGATGGCCGCCAGCACCTCCGGCGGCGTCACCAGACCGCTGGGGTTGTTGGGAGAGATCGTCACGATGGCCCGGGTGCGGGGGGTGATCGCCGCCGCCAGCCGCCCGGGATCGGGCACCAGCCCCGCCGCCACCGGCACGGGCACGCCGCCGGCCAGGCGGATCGCCATGGCGTGATTGAAATAGAAGGGCAGCGGCAGCAGCACCTCGTCGCCCGGGTCGCAGAGCACCTGGGCGATGGCGTGGAAGGCCATGTTGCTGCCTGCGGTCACCAGCAGGTCGCTGCCCTCCAGATCCAGCCACCGCGCCTCGGTGAGCTCCCGCCGGACCGCCGCCAGCAGGTCCTCCTCGCCCTGCATCGCGCCGTAGCGGTCAAGCCGCGGGTCGGCCTCCGCCAGCGCCAGGGCGACGGCCTGGCGCGCCGCCGCCGGGGGCGCCCAGCTGACCATGCCCTGGGCCAGGGAGAGGACATCCGGGCGCTGGCGCATCAGGGCCCCCACCTGGGCGATCACCGGATCGGCCACCGCCGCCATCCGCCCCGCGGCCTTGGGAGCTGTCCACCCCATCTCAGGCCATCACGGGCAGGAACAGCTCCATCACTGCCCCGCCCCTGGGATGGTTGGAGGCCTGGATGCGGCCGCCATGGGTGACGGCGATCTGCTGGACGATCGCCAGGCCCAGTCCGCTGCCCCCCCGATCGCTGCGCACCCTGGAGGGATCACCGCGGTAGAAGCGCTCGAACATGTGCTCGAGGTCGTCCTCGCTGAGCCCGGGACCCTCGTCGCGCACGGTCAGCAGGCACCAGCCCGCCGTCGCTTCGATCTCCACCCACACGGTGCCCTCCTCCGGGCTGTAGCGCAGGGCATTGTCCAGCAGGTTGAGCACGGCCCGGTGCAGCCGCGAGCCATCCCCCAGCACCGCCAGGTCCCCCTCGGCACTGAGCGCGAGGCGAATGGAGCGCCGTTCGGCCAGGGGCCGCAGGCCCAGCCAGACCTGCTGCACCAGCTGGGGCAGCTCGACCCGGCCACGGCGGCGCACCCCCTCGGGCAGGGTGTTCTCCAGCCGGGAGAGTTCCATCAGGTCGCCCACGAGCCGCTGCAGCCGCAGCAGCTCCCGCTGCAGCCGTTCCACCAGCACGGCATTGGCGTCGTTGACGTGGGCGGCGAGGCTGTCGCCCACCAGCAACAGGGCCGTGAGGGGCGTCTTGAGCTCGTGGGCCACATCGCTGACCCAACGCTCCTGCTGCTCCAGCTGGGCTTCGAGCGAACGACGACTCTGGAGCAGCAGCGCCACCCAGCCGCCCTCACCGGGGAGGGCAAAGACCGCCAGCTGCTGGTCGCCGAGCTCCCAGTCGAGCCGCTGGGGCCGCTCCCGTCGCCGGGTGTTGCGGACCACCTCCTCCAGTTCGCTGGAGCGGCAGACCCGCTCCAGGGGTTCCTGGCGCCGCAGCCCCGCTCCGGGGGCCTCCAGCAGCCGTTCGGCCCGCGGGTTGATCAGCTGGATGTGGTCGGTGCTGTCGAGGATCACCCAGCCATCGGGAGCGGCGTCGATCCAGCGCATCAGCTGCCGGAGGGACAGCCCGGCAACGGTGCGGCCGGGCCTGTCGCTGCGGCGTGCCAGCAGCCAGCCCAGGGCCAGCCCCAGCAGCCCCGCCAGCACGGTTCCCATTCAGCCGAAGCGGTAGCCGAAGCCCCGGACGGTGATCAGGTGTTCCGGAGCCGAGGGGTTGGCCTCCAGCTTCTCCCGCAGCCAGCGGATGTGGACGTCGACGGTCTTGCTGTCGCCGAAGTAGTCGTAGCCCCAGACCCGCTCCAGCAGCTTGTCGCGGCTCCAGACACGGCGGGGATGCTGCATGAACAGCTCCAGCAGCCGGTATTCCTTCGGCGAGAGGTTGACCTCCAGGCCATCGCGGGTGACGCGGCACTCCTCGGGGTAGAGGCTGAGGTTGGCGTGCTGGAGCACCTTGGCGGCCACCTCCACCGAGCGGCTGCGCCGCATCAGGGCCCGGCAGCGGGCCACCAGTTCCCGCAGGCCGAAGGGCTTGATCAGATAGTCGTCGGCTCCCACCTCCAGGCCCAGCACCCGGTCGGTTTCGCTGTCCCGGGCACTGACCACCAGGATCGGGGTCTGGTTGCCGGCGGAGCGGAGCTGCCGGCAGAGATCGAGGCCCCCCAGGCCGGGCAGCATCAGATCGAGCACCACCAGGGAGAATTCCTCTCCGGGAGGGCACTCCTGCAGGGTGCGCAGGGCCTCCTTGCCGTTGCCGCAGGCGGTGACGGAAAACCCCTCCAGCACCAGCACGTCGCGGATGGTCTCGCGGATCGTGTCGTCGTCCTCGACGACCAGGAGGGGGGGATGCATGCCGGCATTATCGGCGTCGGCGGCGGGGAGATCCCAGAACTGTCTCACCGCCGTGGCAGATAGCTGACCACCAGACGCCGCTGGCTGTCGAGCTGCAGCCAGCCTTCGTCGCGGAGGGCGCCGATCACGCGGGTGACGGTGACCCGGGTGGTGGCCAGGGCACTGGCCACCTCCTGATGGGTGAGGCGCAGGTTGAGGCGCAGACCCGACTCGCAGGGCTGGCCGTACTCGCTGGCCAGGAGCTCGAGGAAGCCGCGCACCCGTTCATCGACGCGCTTCAGACCCATCAGGGCCAGCAGGGCCTGGCTCTGCTGGATGCGCTGGCCGAGGGCCTCCAGCATCGCCACGGCCAGGGTGCCGTCCTGGCGGATCTCGCTGCAGCTGAGGCAGAGCAGGTCGGTGTCGGCCAGGGTGGTGGCGGCGTAGGCCTCGACACCATTGAGCGGATCGCCGAAGGGCTCGTTGGGGCCGGCCAGACCGAGCAGCATCTCGTCACCGTGAATGGTGATGGCACTGAGCTTCACCATGCCGCGAACCACGAGCCAGACGTTGTTCTTCAGCAGGGGGACATGGCTCCCGGCGCTGACATGAACCAGACTGCGTTTCTGGTAGTTGGCTTCAAGAAGTTCGCGGAATCCATCCTTGCTGCCGGATTCACGGGAGGGCGTGAATACCATCGGGGAAAGCGCATCGGATGCATCGAACTGTATGCAGCGACACCCGAGGGACGGGCAAAGGCCTGGTAGTGCTTTGGTTAAGAGCTCGGTAAGGCGGGGGAGGTCAGCAGGCTGGGCTGGGGCTGGCCCTGGCAGCGCCGTTCGAGCAGCGCCATCGACAGGCTGCGGCGCCGCTCCGGCCGAACCAGCCCATCGGCCCGCTGCCGCCACTGCCCCCAGCAGGCCTGGGCCCGGCCCCGCAGCAGGGCCTCCAGCACGGGCACGCTGCGCGCCAGCCCCGACGGCAGCTGGTCATCGATCGCCTTCTCCAGGACGTGGAGATCGTTGAGTTCACCGAGGAGCTCCTGCAGGTCCCGCAGCTCGGCGATCCACTGCCGGCAACGGGAGCCGGTGACGGCACCGAGATTCTCCAGCCCGTAGCGCGCCGTCTTGAGTCGCTTGCGCAGGTCGTGGACGAGTTCCATGTCACCCTGCCGGTCGGCGATGAACCAGCCGGGGTGCTGAAACAGGCCGGCCACCATCGGAGCCTGCCACTCCTGGCTCCAGGAACGCAGGGGAAGCGCCCCCAGCGGGGTGAGATCGGGCTCCCGGAGCCAGCCCTGGAGCTGAGAGAGCAGTTTCAGGTAGCCGCCGCTGTGCAGGGCCGTGACCAGCTGCTCGTAGGCCAGGGCCCGCTCGCGCCGCAGCTGCTTCAGCACCGGCCGCAGGGCCCTGCGCTCCCCATCGGGCAGCTCACCGATGAGGTCGTGCTCCAGCCGCTGGCGCAGCACATCCAGATCCCGCGCCATGCCGAGGCGGCGCACCATCTTGGCCAGCCGCGGATCGCCGACGGCCCGGGGCAGCCGCAGGGCGGGGGCGAACTGCTGCAGACAGGTGCGCAGACGACGCAGGGACACGCGCATCTGATGCAGGGGTTCGGGGTCCCGGTCGGCCAGAACGGGCCCCTGGAGTGACACCAGCTTCTGGGTGTGGCGCCCGATCAGGTCAACGGCGAAGGCTCCGTTGCTGGTGAAAGGCTCGTCGTACGGGCTGGCCATGGGAGGGGCCGGGGGCCTCAACGGGGTGATGTCGAGCGGATCTCCGCGAAGCTGCGGCGGATCGCCTGGCTGATGGTGAGTCCGATGGGCAGATCGCCGCCGAAGGAGGTGCCGAGCAGATGGCGATAGAGCTTGGATTCAACGATACGGTAGGTATCCTTCGGCAGGGGAATGGCGCCCGCCTGCTCCGTGAACCGCAGACCCCGCTGCACGGTGAACGTGATGAAACGACGCACTTCGGGCCTCTCGCGCAGGTCCTTGTCGTTCACATAGACGAAGAGCGGACGGGAGAGGGGCTGGTAGCGCTCCCGCTGTACGTTGTTGACTGAAGGCAGCCAGGCGCCCCTCGGCCCGGCGATTTCCAGGGCCTTGAGTCTGCCGCCCTGGCTTCGGTAGTACGAGAAACCGAAATAACCCAGGGCTTGGGGATTTTTCTCCACACAGCGCACCAGCACGTTATCGTCTTCGCTGGCGGTGTAATCGCTGCGGGAGTTACCCGAATCGCCATTAATGGCTTTGTTGAAGTAGTCGAAGGTTCCCGAATCCTTGCCGGGCCCGCAGAGGCTGATCGGCCGATCCGGCCAGGCGGGATTGACCTGCTTCCAGCGCTGGATGCGGCCCTGGGCCTTGCGGTTCCAGAGGCTGGAGAGCTGGGCCGTGCTGATGCGGCTGGCCCAGGTGTTGCGGGGGTTGACCACCACCGAGATGGCATCGAAGGCGAGCGGCAGTTCGATGAAGCGGACCCCCCTGGCGGCGCAGGCCTTCAGCTCCTTGGAATTGATCGGGCGGGAGGAGTTGCTGATCGGGATCTCACCCCGGCAGAAGCTGCGCAGGCCGCCGGAACTGCCCGTCTCCTTCAGGGCGATGGAGACCGGCGGCCCACCCGGCCGCTCCTGGAAGGCTTTGGCCGCCGCCTCCATGATCGGGAAGACGGTGCTCGACCCCTCGATCCGCACCACCGGCGCCGGGGCCGTCTGGGCGTCGGCCCGCTTCGCCGTCAGGGCAGTCCCGAGCCAGGCCCCCAGCAGGAGGGCCACCCCGGCCCGCGCCCCGGTACGCAGCATCGGACCTGTCGCGGACAGCTTCGGGACCATGTCGTGACCAGCGAAGGGGAGGCGCTGGGCCGATCCTGCACCACGAAGACCGGGGGTTGGGTTAAGGGGAGATTGTGGCTGCGGCCACGGCAGCCACGCTGCAAGGGATTCCTTCCAGGGTCATCAGCCCTGCCCTGTCCAGTCCTGGAACCAGCCCCGCCGCCACAGCCACCAGGCCTGGAGCGTGGCGATGAGCAGCATCAGCAGCATGACGATGGCGTAACCATGGCGCCACTTCAGCTCGGGCATGTACTCGAAGTTCATGCCGTAGATGCCGACGATGAACGTGAGCGGCGCGAAGATGCTGGTGAGAATGGTGAGGGTCTTCATCACCTGGTTCATCCGGTTGCCCACGCTGGCGGCATAGGACTGGGTGATGGCATCGCACTGGCCGCGGAGAGACCCGCAGGCTTCGAACAGCTGATCCACCAGCTCGGCCATGTCCCGGAAGCCCTCCAGGGCCTCGGTGCCCAGCAGCCTCTGCCGCTGACGCAGCAGCAGCCGGATCTGGTGGCGCAGGGGCCAGATCATGGTGCGGATGATCCGCAGGTTGCTGCGGAATTCGTAGGAGCGGCGCAGGATCACCGGCCGGGGATTCCGCAGGGAGGATTCCTCCAGGGCATCCAGCCGCTGGGACATGGCCTCCAGCATCGGGAACAGATCATCCAGCAGGTCATCGATCAGGAAGTGCAGGATGTCGTCCAGGTCCCGGTCCGCCAGGGATCCCGACTGGGACAGCAGCCAGTCGGTGAGTTCAGGGAAGGGATCGCCGCCGCCACCTTCCTCCAGGGTGATCAGCAACCCGGGCAGCAGCACCAGGGCCACCTGCTCGCTGACGAGATGGGCCGGGTCCTTGGCGAAGCTGAGCCGGTGCAGCACCACCAGCACCAGGTCCTCCAGCCCGTTGACCTGGGGCCGCTGGGGCACCTCGAGCAGGGGGCCGCGCAGCACCGCCGGCACCTCGAGGCGATCCAGGAGCTCCAGGATGGAGCGGCGATCGCCCAGCCCCTGCACCCGCAGCCACAGGGGTGTGCCCTCCTTGCGCAGGGCGACCAGGCGGTCGACGTCGCCGGCGGTCGTTCGCACGGGCCCGGAGGCGAGGCAGGCCACCGCATCGGCGCGGGTGGGCCCGAGCCCGCCGTGGACATAGAGGTGGGTGGGCAGGCCCGCCGGGCGCTGGTCGAGTCGCTGGGAATCGAGCGCCCCCGGAGTGAGTCGCAGCACGGGCGTACCGGTTGTTGGCACGATTCAACCGCAACCGTCCGTCAGGGGGTATCGCCAACGGCACCGTCCATGGGACCGTCCAACGTGGCTGGTCCCAGGTCTTTACGGGGCCTTAATGGAAGCCCGCTAGGGTGATCTCCTGATGATGTCCGTGCGTTGACAAACCAGCCATCCACGGGACCGCTGAATTCCGAACGCGGCCGGTCCGACCGAGATGTCAAGTCTCCCATGGAGGCCCATGGCAGCTATCGGGGCAGCGACTGGAGTCCCGAGCGGTTGATGTTCCACCAGAACCTGGAGTCCTTCGCTGACCAGGTCGGCTTGATCGTCGGCCTGCAGGCCAACGGCAAGATGACCCAGGACGAGGCCTACGCGAAAATCAAGAAGATCTGGAAAGGGCTCAAATTCACCCGCAGTTCCCTCTTCGACGAATCCACCGACTGAATCCTGCCGTCTGCGCAGTGACGGCGATCACGGCAGCGGGTCGTCGGGTTCACAGTTGGTCCGGAACGACAGGCAGGTGAGCAGGGGGCTGGTGGGATGCCCGTGCTGGGCCAGTGCGTCGAGCACCTCGGTGGCCCAGATGCAGGGCACATTCGCCGCGGTGCAGATCCGCAGGATCTCCTCCTGAATCGGAGCCAGGGCCTCCCAGCCGCACTCGATCGCCAGGTCGCCCCGGGCGATCATCACGCCCACCGGGGCGCCGTGGGCCATGGCCGCCAGCAGCAGCCGGGGCAGGTTCAGGTAGGCCTGGCGGGTTTCGATCTTGAGCACCACCGCCAGATCGCCCCGGCCCATCCCCTCCAGGCAGTGGCGCAGGCTCTGGATGTCGGACTCCCGGTGCACGAAGGAAGAGCTGATCATGTCGGCGTGCTGTGCCGCGAACGCCAGGTCCTCGATGTCCTTGGCGGTGAGGGCCGGCGTGCGCAGGTCACTGTCAGGGAAATTGATCCCCTTGTCGGAGCGAAGTCGGCTGCCCCTGGCCTGGGCCTTGGTGACCTCAATCACCACCTCCTGGGCGGACACCCCACGGATCACGGCACCGATGCGGCCATCGTCGAAGAGCACCCGCTCGCCGAGGCAAAGATCGCCGAAGACCTCCGGCAGGGTGCAGGGGAGCGTGCCGCCGCCCTGGTCCGGCTCCGGTGTCAGGCGGAGGACGTCGCCCGGACGCAGCAGCCGTTCGCCGCTCTCCGGCGCCAGCGGTCCCACGCGAAGCCGGGCTTTGCCGTGCCGCTGGCGGAACACCAGGCCGGACGTGAAGTGGCACGTCTTTTCGGCCTGCAGCAGCAGAACCCCATCGGGGCCGCGTCGCATCACCTGGAGGGTGCGCCAGCGGCCGGAGCCATCCCGCCCCTGCAGGCGACTCCCCTGCTTCAGCCGCTTCGCCTTCGACAGTCGCGCCGGCAGCCGCACGGCTTCCATGTCCTCCGGCCCGGGCAAGGCTCCAGGCGGCACCGCCAGGATCCGCACCGGTTGGGTGGGCCGCCCCATCCGGTCGCGGGGGGGACGGGCGCGGATCACTGCGGGCTGGAGGGCCAGCTGGCCGGTCCGCAGCTTCGGGCCCGCCAGGTCCATGGCGATCGCACAGGGGCGGCCCGTGATCACCCGGGCCGCTCTGAGCGCGTCCACCATCCGGCCCCAGACCACGGGGTCGTCATCGGCGCCATTGATGCGGGCGATGGACATCCCCGCCGCCAGCAGATCAGCGACCAGGGCGGGACTCCCGGCCGCCTCCGCCGGCAGGGTGACCATGATTCCGGCGCCCCCCGCGGCGGCCAGGGCTCCGAACAACCGGTCGCCATGCTGCTCCAGCGCGGCGGGACCGCCCAGGCCCGCGGGGCTGCCCGGCTGTTGCTGCGTCACCGCCGCTGAGGGGCCAAGACCTTCGAGCGCCTCCAGGGCGGTGATCACCGCCTCCAGACTGGACATCAGGTGGGCATCACAATCGGTGAGGGCACACAGGCCCCGCTGGCGCAGCGCCTTCGGCAGCCCCGGATGGGCATGGCGGTGGAAGGCCATGACATGCAGCAGGTTGCGGGCACTGGCCCGGTAGTCGGGGTGAATGGCCTCCAGGCAGGCGGCCTCCTCCACCGCGATGCGCTCCAGCGTGGCCCTGAGGGCCCGCAGGGTGTCGAGCATCCAGAGGGCCGGGGTGGGGTCGTTCATGGCGGCTGGCCCTCGGTGGCGTTGGCCCCACCCACGGCCACGGCTTCCACAGCACAGTGCAGGCCCTGACGGCGCAACTCCACCGCCAGCTGTTCGGCCAGCTCGAGGTCGAGGGCCGGGGTGACGCGCTCCGCCCCATCGAGCAGGGGGGCCATCACCCCCGGTGCCCCCCCCAGATGCCTGGCCAGGGACTGGAGAGCCGCGAAGCGGCCCTCTTCCCTGGGGGAGCCTTGCAGGCGGAGGCGCCAGCCGGGCGGATCGGGACAGCCCAGCTCGATCCGCCGCAGCTGGGTCAGGGTGGCCAGCACCAACAGCTCATCGCCCGCCGCCAGCACCAGATCGAGGCCGGGAAGGACTAGGGGGGAAGGCCGGCCGCTGCGCAGGAGGTGGATGGTGGTGACCCCGTAGCCCTGCTCCACCCGGGAGAGGTTCAGGCCCCACAGCGCATCGCCCTGTTGAATGCGGTAGCGCACCAGCAGGTGGTTGGCGCCGTCGATCCGACAGATCTCTTCCACCCGTTCCCCGAACGCCGTGGCCACGACGGCGTCGGCCACCAGATCCATGCTGGAGATCACCGCAACGCCGCCCAGCAACTCGCCGAGTCGTTCGGCCGCCTCGACGGCGTGGGAAAGGATGGCGTAGCGAGCGCCGGGCCAGGTCTTCTGCAGCTGGAAGGTCTCCTGGAGGTTGGCGAGCAGATCGATCGAGAGGAGGCCGACTCCCTCCACCCGACAGAGCTGCAACGCGGCGAGCGCACTCTCCCAGCGCGGAACGATCGCCAGACCCGGCCGTTGCAGCGCCGGCACGGGCCTGGGATCGATGCGCAGCACGTGCAGGCCGTCCCTGACCAGGTTGTCGGCCACCCTCGCGGCGAGTTCCTCCCCTTCGGCCAACAGGATCCAGCGACTGCCACGCCGGAAACGGCCGGGCTGGCCCCATCCGAAGCGGTCCCGCAGCAACCGTTCCAGGATCACCGCCACCAGGGCAGAGGTGAGCAGGGTGCCCACCAGGGAATACAGCAGGGTGACGCCGATCAGCCAGGGGGCCGCGGCGGCGATGCCGTCATCCGGGTGGAGCATCACGTTCACCGGATCGACGTACTCCCCCTTCAGAAGGGACAGGGTGACGAACATCCCCTGGCGCCATCCACCGCCGGTGGAAAACAGGGCCAGACCGAGGGCCATGAGCAACACGAAGGCCAGCAACCCGCCCTGCTGCAGCCGGCTGCAATGCCGCCACAGCCGCAGCGGTGCCCCCAGGCCGCGGCGCAGGGCCATCCCCCTGCCGCTGGCCGTCGTGGCGGGAACGGCGTCCGACGGACGGTGGTGGTGTGACCCCATCGGAATCACCTGCAGGGATCTGGCCGGGTCGGCTGTGGCCTGACGGAGGCGACGCTGCTGACGTCGATCCAGGTCTTTTCCTTCCACCACCAGGTACGACTGACCATCGACGCGGAAGCAGGCCTCCTGGTCACCAGGCCGCAGGGCCTCGGTGACGGCCCCGGCCGTGAGCAGCAGGGGATCCACCACAGCCACCCCAGGCAGGCGCTCCTCGAGCAGGGCCCCGAGGCTGGCCAGCTGGCCGGAGGAGCGCACCACCAGGTCCGCCGAGGGATTGAGCAACCTCACCTGCAGGGCCGCTTCCACGTTCACCGTGCTCTCGGTGCTCAGGAGCAGCACGGCGCGGGCTGTCTCGACCCCGGCCTGGGAGAGCACATGGGGCAGGCGCATGTCCCCCAGCACGAGCGCGTCTCCGAAGCGATCCTCCAGGCGCGGATCGCGCCAGTCCGGCCGCTCGCGGTCCAGGCAGCGCAGCGGAACATCAAAGGGAAGCAGGCGCAGCAGGCAGGCCTGGCCGAGGGACCCGAGGCCACAGATCAGCACCGAACCCTCCCTGGGGCAGGATGCCCCGGGAGTTGAGGACGGAGTGCTGGACTCCCCTGGATGGGCGTCAGACTCGGAAATGGAACCCTGGCAGGCCTGTCCATCCTCCCAAGCCGACGTTGATGCCGCTTCCCCCGGGACTTAACCATTCCTGGTGAGGGTGTACCCGTGCCCATGACCGTCCAGCCATGACCAGCACCCTCGCCCCCGGGATGAACCTTCCCGAGCCGGGCACCTACGCCGATCCCCAGCGCAACGGCCTGACGGCGAAGGATCTGCTCGATGGTCTGGTCGAGCATCTCTTTTATTCCCTCGGTCGGCGGGTGCAGAGGGCTGACCGCCACGACCTCTACATGGCGCTCAGCTACGCCGTGCGGGACCGGCTGATGACCCGCTACCTGGCGGGGCTGGAAGCCATCGACGCCCACCCCAGGCGGGTCGTGGCCTACCTCTCGGCCGAGTTCCTGATCGGCCCCCAGCTCGGCAATAACCTCCTGATGCTGGGCATCCAGCAGGAGGCCGCCGAGGCTCTCAAGCCGTTCGGCATCAACGACATCGAGGAGATCCTCCACGTGGAGGAGGAGCCCGGCCTCGGCAATGGCGGCCTGGGTCGTCTGGCCGCCTGCTTCCTCGAATCCCTCGCTACCCTCGAGATCCCGGCCACCGGCTACGGCATCCGCTACGAGTTCGGCATCTTCGACCAGCTGATCCGCGACGGCCGCCAGGTGGAAATCACCGACAAGTGGCTCAAGGGCGGTTGGCCATGGGAAATCGCGCAGCCGGAGAAAGCCTGCACCGTGGGCTTCGGCGGCCACACCGAGAGCTACCGCGACCGGAACGGCGCCTACCGGGTGCGCTGGATCCCCGCCGAGCTCGCCATCGGCGTCCCGCACGATGTGCCCGTGCTCGGCTACCGGGTGAACACCTGCAACCGGCTGCGGCTCTGGCGAGCAGAGGCGTGCGAATCCTTCGACTTCCAGGCCTTCGACAGCGGCAACTACGAGGGCGCCGTGGAGGCCAAAGTGAATTCGGAGACCCTCTCCAAGGTGCTTTACCCCAGCGACGGCACCAGTGCGGGCCGCCAGCTGCGCCTCAAGCAGCAGCACTTCTTCGTCAGCTGCTCGCTGCAGGACATGATCCGCAGCCTCGATGCCCGCGGCATTCCCGTCCAGGAGTTCCCCGAGCACTGGGCCATCCAGCTCAACGACACCCACCCCTCCATCGCCGTCGCCGAGCTGATGCGGCTCCTGCTCGACGACAAGCATCTCGAGTGGGACAGCGCCTGGGCCATCACCACCGCCTGCCTCTCCTACACCAACCACACCCTCCTGCCCGAGGCCCTGGAAAAGTGGGGCCTCGATCTCTTCGGCTCCCTGCTGCCCCGCCATCTCGAGCTGATCTTCGAGATCAACCGCCGCTTCCTCCAGCAGGTGCGCCTCAAGTACCCCGGCAACGACGCCGTGCTGCGACGCCTCTCGATCATCGATGAGGCCGGCGACAAGGCCGTCCGCATGGCCCACCTCGCCACCATCGGCTCCCACCACGTCAACGGCGTCGCCGCCCTCCACAGCGCCCTGGTCAAGCAGGACCTCTTCCCCGAGTTCGCCGCCCTCTGGCCCGAGAAGTTCACCAACGTCACCAACGGCGTCACCCCCCGGCGCTGGGTGGCCCTGGCCAATCCGGCGCTGCATGAGCTGTTCTGCGAGAGCATCGGCCCCGACTGGACGACCCGGCCCGGGGCCCTCCAGCGCCTTCAGGACTTCCAGGAGGATGGGTCGTTTCTGGATCGCTGGGGGGCGTGCAAGCGGATCGCCAAGGAGCGGCTGGCCGGATACGTCCGACGGCATCTGGAGCTGGCTGTTGACCCAGACAGCCTTTTCGACGTGCAGGTGAAGCGCATCCACGAGTACAAGCGCCAGCACCTCAATGCCCTCCAGGTGATCGCCCAGTACCTGCGCATCAAGAACGGCCTCGCTGACGGCATGGCCCCCCGCACCGTGATCTTCGGGGGCAAGGCCGCCCCCGGCTACGCCATGGCCAAGCTGATCATCCGCTTCATCAACGGCATCGCCGACGTCGTCAACGCCGATCCAGACATGGACGGCCGCCTGCGCGTCATCTTCCTCGCCGACTACAACGTCAAGCTCGGGGAGCGGGTCTATCCCGCCGCCGACCTCTCCGAGCAGATCTCCACCGCCGGCCTCGAGGCCTCCGGCACCGGCAACATGAAATTCATGATGAACGGCGCCCTCACCATCGGCACCCTCGATGGCGCCAACGTCGAGATCCGTGAGCAGGTGGGCGATGACAACTTCTTCCTGTTCGGACGGACCACTGAGGAGATCGGCCAGCTGCGGGGTCACTATCGGCCCTGGGAGTGGCTAGGGAACGATCCGGTGCTGGCCGAGGTGTTCGAGCTGATCGAGCAGGGGCACTTCAGCCAGGGGGACACGGAACGGTTCCGGCCCCTGACGGACCAGCTGCGGGGGGTCGATCCCTTCTTCGTGCTGGCCGATTTCAGCGACTACCTCCGGGCCCAGGACGCCATCAATGTCACCTGGGCCGACCGCAGCCGCTGGAATCGGATGGCCATCATGAACGCCGCCCGCAGCGGCTTCTTCTCCTCCGATCGCGCGATCAGGGAATATGCGCAGAGAATCTGGGACGTGCAGCCCTCTCCAGTGGCCATGACCGGAGGGCCCGGTCGCACCTGATCCTTAGCCCACCGTCAGCATGGTGGAGGGATTCTGGATTCGGACCATGACTCCCCAATCCTCAGGCGCCCTGACCACCATGCGGCTTCTGGCCCAGGGCCGGGACCTGCGGACCGTCGCCCCAGGGGAGGTGATCTTCCAGGCGGGTGACCTTGGCAACTCGGTCGTTGGGATCCTGGAAGGAGAGGTCAGGATCGACTGGGCCGGAGGTCGCGAGAGTGAACGCCTCGGCCTCGGCAGCACCTTCGGCGTGGGCGCCCTGGTGGACGCCCCGCACCTGCGCTTTGGCACCGCCACGGCCCAGCTGGACGCCCAGCTGCTGGAAATGAAGCGGGAGGAGTTCCTGTTTGCGCTTCAGGAGTTGCCGATGTTCGCCCTGGAGATGCTGCACGGGCTAGAGGAGCGCCTGGGCGATCTGAAGCGGGCGAGTGGCGAGCTCAGTGGGCCACCCCCGGCATGAAGCGCCGCTCGTGCTGGTATCCCTTCAGCATGCGGTTCCAGTAGATCCAGGGCAGCACGTCCTTCTTCACCACCCACATGCTCCAGCGCTCCTGGGTGGGATCGAGGGGGAAGGAGGGAACGGGCTGGCCGTCGTAGTTGAACTCGGCCATGATCACCCGCCCGTAGCCGGTGATCAGCGGACAGCAGGCGTAGCCGTCGTAGCGGGCGGCCAGGGGCTGGCCATCGAGGTGGGCCAGCAGGTTGGCCACCAGCACCGGCGCCTGGCCCCGCACCGCCGCGGCGGTCTTGGAATTGGGCAGCGAAGACACATCACCGAGGGAGAAGACGTTGGGATGGCGCACGTGCTGGGTGGTGAACTTGTCCACATCCACCCAGCCCCCCGGTCCGGCCACCGCCAGGGGGCTGGTGGCCACCACATCCGGGGCCGCCATCGGCGGGGTGACGTGCAGCATCCCGAAGGGGAGCACCTCCTCCCGCACCGTGTCGCCGTCCTTGACGGCGAAGACCGCCTCCTTGCTGGCGGCGCGCACCTCCTTGAGGGTGTGCAGGTAGCGGGGCTCGATGCCGCGGCGGGCCACCACCTGGCGCAGGGGTTCGGCGAAGGTGGGAATGCCGAAGATCCCCGGCGTGGCGGTGGCAAAGATCACCTTGGTCGCCGCCGCCACCACCGGCGAGCGCTTGAAGACGTCGTCGGCCAGGTACATGATCTTCTGGGGCGCCCCGGCGCATTTGATCGGTGTGTCGGGGAAGGTGAAGATCGCGTTGCCGCCGGAGAAGGCCTGGATCGTCTGCCAGGTGTAATCGACCAGATCCTTGGAATAGTTGCTGGTGATGCCCTGGCTGCCGAGGGCCTCCGGCAGCCCCTTGATCCGGTCCCAGCAGAGCTTGATGCCGGTGGCCACCACCAGGGCGTCGTAGTGGAGCGTTTCGCCGTCGCTGCTGGTCACGGTGCCGGCCGCCGGATCGAAGCTGGCGGCGGCGGCGTGGATCCAGCGCACCCCCTCGGGGATCAGGTCGGCCTCGGCCCGACGGGTCTGCTCGAGGCTGAAGACGCCGGCGCCCACCAGGGTCCAGCCGGGTTGGTAGTAGTGGTCGGGGGAGGGCTCCAGGATGGCGATCTCCAGGCCCGGCCGGGCCCGCTTGAGCTGGCTGGCCACGGTGAGGCCCGCAGCCCCTCCGCCGACGATCAGGATCTGGTGATGGGCCATGGAACGGGAATGAAACGCGGAGGGCCCGGCAACGGCGAGGGGAATCGTTACGGTCCTGATCCTTCGTGGCACCGAAGCGCCAGCAGACTGAAGGGATCGAGAACCGGAGCAGGGCGATGTTTCTGAAGGTACGCCACAACGACGACGCCAGCCTGGTGGTGGTGCTGAATGTCAGGCAGTTGTTCAACCCCTTCGACACCCAGGTCCAGGGCCGTCTCCATGGCGGCGAAGAGATGCAGGATCCCCAGGAGTACGCCAAAACCGACCTGCTCTTTCCCTCCGGGGAGGCCCTGCCCCGCTGCTGGCTCGATTCCCACTACCAGAGCTGAAGGCCAGCCAGGGCCATCGCTGCTAAGACGCCTCCATGGCGTCCCACTCCCACCAGCACGACCACGGGCATCCCCACCGCCAGGGCTCGCCCCGGGCCTTCTTCTGGGGGGTGCTGCTCAACAGCGCCCTCTCGGGGCTGCAGCTGGCGATCGGCATCGGCTTCGGCTCCCTGGCCCTGATCGGTGACGCCATCCACAACCTGGGCGATGTGGCCGGCCTGCTGTTCGGCTGGGGGGCCGAACGGCTCAGCGCCCGGCCGGCCACGGCCCGCTTCACCTACGGCTTCGGCCGCAGCACCCAGCTGGCCTCGCTGATGAACGCGGCCCTGATCCTGATGGCGGCGGGGGTGGTGATCGTCGAAGGGGTGCAGCGGCTGCTGAATCCTGTGCCCGTGGTGAGCGGCCCGGTGGCCTGGGCGGCGACGGCCGGCATCGTGGTCAACCTGCTCTCGGCCCGGCTGTTCGGCAGCGGCCACCACCACGATCTGAACCGGCGGGCGGCGGTGGTGCACCTGCTCACCGATGCCGCCGTCTCGGCCGCGGTGCTGATCAGCGCCGTGCTGGTGGGGCTGGTGGGCTGGATGTGGCTGGATGCGGCCACCGCCATCGGCGTGGGGCTGGCGGTGGCCTGGAGCGGCTGGGAACTGCTGGTGGAGGCCCTCAGCGCCAGCCTCGACGCCGTGCCGCGGGGCATCGACCTGGCCGCGGTGGAGGCGGCCCTGCGTGCCCTGCCCGGTGTGGAGGACGTCCACCATCTGCATGTCTGGGGCATGAGCACCTCCCGCGCCGCCCTCACCGCCCATCTCGTGGGCTCCGGCCATGGGCCGCTCGATGGAGACCTGCTGTCGCTGGCCCGGCAGCGGCTCGCCCAGCTGGGCATCAGCCACAGCACCCTCCAGATCGAGGCGCCCGGGAGCTGTGCGCAAGACGCGGCCCACGGGCCCCGATAGGCTGGCCCCAGCCTTCGGCGACGGACGCCTTGCGGTTCTCGCCTTCACTGCTGCCCAGCCACGTGCTGCCCGGCCACCTGCTGCCCAGTCACCTGGTGCCCAGGCTCAAGGGACGGGCCCGGCGCGGGCTGGAGAAGGGGCTGGCCGCAGCGGGCCTCGGCCTCGTGAAGCTCGATCCCCCCGACTCGCCCGCCCACCGGGCCGCCGAGCGCCAGCGGACCCTGCAGCGGCAGATCCTGGATCGCCATGACCAGCAGACGATCGCCGATGTGGAGGCCCTCAACGACCGGTATCGGTCACCGGTCCTCGGCAGCCTCCGGCCGATGGATCTGTTCCGGATGCTGGGGGAGTGCCTGGATCCCACCGACAATCGCCTGGGCTGCGCCAGCCAGCTGACCCACAGCCTGCAGGTGATCGAGGCGATGGTCGGCGACGGCGTGCTCGACGACGATCTGCTGCTGCTGGCCTTCCTGCACGACCTCGGCAAGCTGCTGCTGCTCACCGGTGAAGACCCGGCCAACGTGGTGGGCACCAATGCCATCCTCACGCCCAGGGCCAGGACCGGCCTCGACCAGCACATCTGCCAGTGGAACCACTGCGAATTCGGCTACCTGCGGTTCCGCTCCTTTCTGCCGCCCCATCTCAGCTGGACGATCCGGTACCACGGCCTCAAGGACACCAACCCCGTCGACTACATGAATGCCAGCGATGAACAGCACTTCAACGGCATCATGAAGCGCTTCCGCCACTACGACACGGCCTCCAAATCCATCGACATCAGACCCGAAACCCGGCTGGACGACTACCGAGATTTCATCGAAACGAGACTCCCCGATCGCATCCTTTTCTGATCAATTCGCAGCGTTGCCGTCATGCGCTTTCTTGTCGTTGGATCCGGCTTCGCCGGTGCCGTGCTGGCCAGGGAGCTTGCCGATCACACCGACCACTCCATCGATGTGATCGATGCCAGGGATCACATCGGCGGCAACTGCCACACGCACAGGGAACCGGAGACCGGCATCACCGTGCATACCTACGGAGCCCACATCTTTCACACCAGCGATCGGCAGGTATGGAACTACGTGCAACGCTTCACGGAGATGATGCCGTTCATCAACCGTCCCAAGGCCAGTATCGACAAGGGCATCTTCAGCCTGCCCGTCAACCTGCATACCATCAACCAATATTTCGGCAAGAAGTTCTCGCCTTCAGAAGCCCGGCAGTTTGTGGACTCCATCCGGCGCCATGACATCGAGCAGCCCCGGAACTTCGAAGAGCAGGCACTGCACTTCATGGGCGATGAGCTTTACCGGGCGTTCTTCCATGGCTACACGAAGAAACACTGGGGCTGTGAGCCTGAGCAGATCCCGGCCTCCGTGCTGAAGCGATTGCCGTTGCGCTTCAACTACAACGACAACTATTACTCTTCGATCTATCAGGGCATTCCCAGAGATGGCTACACCGCCATCTTCGAGCGGCTGCTCGACCATCCGCGCATCTCCCTGACCCTCAACCACCGCTGGCAACCCTCCGATGGCCAGGCCTATGACCATGTCTTCTACTCAGGGCCCCTCGATGGCTTCTTCGGCCACCGACGCGGGCGGCTTGGCTATCGCACGGTGTTCTGGGAGCGGCAGATCGAAACCGGGGATGCCCTGGGCCATCCAGGCATCAACTTTCCCTCCCTGGATGTGACCTTCACTCGCCGCAGGGAGCACAAGCATTACGAATACTGGAAGCAGCACGAGAAAACGATCGTGTTCACCGAATACAGCAAGGAAACGGGCACCGAGGATGAGCCCTACTACCCCAAGCGCCTGGCGGCCGACAAGGCCCTGCTGCATGGCTACCTGGGCGATTGCCTGCAGACGGAAAGGACCAGCTTCCTGGGCCGGCTGGGGCTCTACAAGTACATGGACATGCACCAGGTGATCGCCGAATCGCTCTCCCTGGCGCGGGAATTCATCGCCGCGATCGCTTCAGGGGAGCCCAGGCCCACCTTCCCCGAGGCCTTTCGCCTCAGCCTCTCATAGCTTGTCGCCGACCACACCCGGTCCGTCCTCCTCCAGCTGGAACACCAGCCCCCGGTTGCGCTGAATGATGGCGGGATCGCTGCCGCGGCCGGCCGGATCGGGACACAGCCGCAGGCTGTTCCAGGCGTACCACTTCAAAGGAAAGGAACTGACCCGGGGGGATTGACGCATCCCGTCGCAGATCATGTAGTCATACCCATAAACCACCGGCTGACCGGTGAGCCAGCCATAGAGCCGGCGGCATCCGGCCTGGGTGAGGGAATAGGCATGGGTGCAGTACAGCGGGCAGGTCACGATGTCCTGGAGGATCGGCATCGGCCTGGAGATCACACGGCGGGAGAGCGACCTCAGGCGGGGATGGCGATCGAGGAAGCGAAAGACACTGGGGCTGGGCAGATGCTTGTAGAGGATCTGGGAACCGAGAAACAGCAGGTCCCAGTCGGCAGGGGTGGCGGCATGGAAGGCCCTGGCCTGGGTCGTCCAGATGGGCGGAAAGAACACATCGTCCTCGAAGATGTGCACCAGCGGCAGATCCTGCTCGATGGCATGGGCCAGCAGGCCCAGGTGGGAGAGCAGGGACCCCTGGGAGCCGCGCCGGGCCGTGAAGCGATCGACATCGATCGGCCTGCCCAGACCATGGCGCTCGAACAGGGGCTCCAGATCCTCCGATCGGGCATCCACGGCGGGCCAGATCGACACCCGCGGGAATCCCGCCGCCCCCAGCCGCTGGAGCAGTCCGTCGCGGCGATCGGGACGGCGCTCCAGATTAATGCAGAAGGCGGGGGCCTCCAGAAACGCCTGCCAAGGCCCCATGGCTGTTGCTCCCTGCCGACGCGAACGCTAGGGAACCGTCCCGTGCCCCGCCCGAATCAGGCCGGTGGGGCTCAGGGCTCGATCCTGGCCGCCCGCTTGTCCTGCTCCAGCAGCTGCTCCACCAGGAGCTTGAGCAGCAGCGACACGATCGCCACGCCCCCCAGCACCATCGCCGCCCCGAAGGCCAGCTCGGTCTGGTAGTTCTTGTAGGCGTCCTCGACGAACAGCGGCAGGGTCTG
This sequence comes from Cyanobium sp. Lug-B, assembly GCF_024345635.1. Taxonomy (NCBI): domain Bacteria; kingdom Bacillati; phylum Cyanobacteriota; class Cyanophyceae; order Synechococcales; family Prochlorococcaceae; genus Cyanobium; species Cyanobium sp. Lug-B. The sequence goes on along the minus strand of NZ_JAGQBM010000017.1, from coordinate 33,987 downwards.
GGTGAGGCCCTCAATGTTGCCGCTGACCACCGCGACGGCGCCGAATTCACCCAGGGCCCGGGCCGTGGTGAGGATCAGGCCGTAGAGCGCGGCCCAGCGCACCGAGGGGAGGGTCACCTTCCAGAACACCTGCCAGTTGGTGGCCCCCAGGGTGCGGGCGGCCTCCTCCTGCTCCCAGCCCTCCTCCTCCAGCAGGGGAATCACCTCCCGGGCCATGAAGGGGAAGGTGACGATGATCGTGGCCAGCACGATGCCGGGCCAGGAGAAGATGATCTTCCAGCCCAGGCTCTCGATGACGCCCCCCAGCAGGCCATGGGTGGGGCTGTAGAGCAGCACCAGCATCAGGCCCACCACCACCGGTGAGATCGAGAAGGGCAGGTCGATGATGCTGAGCAGCAGGGCCTTGCCCCGGAACTGGCGGCGGGCGATGGCGGTGGCCGCGGCCAGGCCGAAGATGACGTTGCAGGGCACCGCCACGGCGGTGGCGAGCAGGGTGAGGCGCAGGGCCGAGAGCAGTTCGTGGGACTGGAAGTTCTCGAGGAACGGCCCCAGGCCCCGGGCGAAGGCCGAAGCCACGACGCTCAGGGCCGGCAGCAGGATCACCACCCCCACGTAGACGCAGGCGATCAGGGGAATCAGGATCGCTCCCGGATCAGGGCCGTGCCGGCGGGACTTCGGACGTGGAGCCTGGGCGGCGGCGGGGGTCTCCAGGGTGGGAACGACGATGGTCATGGCGGACAGCCGACGGCGGGAACGGAAGACGGACAGGAGAGGGGGAGATGGCCGAGGCAGGGGGCGGCGGGACGGGCGGCAGGATCAGGCCCCATCGCCCTGGTAGCGCTGGCCCCACACCTGCAGCAGGTTGATGACGAGCAGGCTCAGCAGGGAGAAGATCAGCATCACCGCGCCGATCACGGTGGCGGCATCGAAGTCGTATTCCTCCAGCTTCTGGATGATCAGGGTGGGGGTGATCAGATCCCGGAACGGCACGTTGCTGGAGATCATCACCACCGAGCCGTACTCCCCCACGGCCCGGCTGTAGCCCTGGGCCACCCCGCCGAGGATCGCCGGCAGAAGCTGGGGCAGCACCACCCGAAGGGTGGTCTGGAGCGGCGTGGCCCCCAGGCACCAGGAGGCCTCCTCCTGCTCCTTTTCGAGGGAGCGCAGCACGGGCTCCACGGTGCGCACCACGAAGGGCAGGGAGATGAACACCATCGCCACGGTCACCCCCGGGGCGGCGAAGGCCACCTTGACGCCGAAGGCCTCGTGGAGCGGCTGGCCCAGCCAGCCGTTGGTGCTGTACACCGCCGTGAGAGCCAGGCCGGCGACGGCGGTGGGCAGGGCGAAGGGGAGATCGATCAGGGCATCGAGCAGACGCTGGCCCGGAAAGCGGCAGCGCACCAGCGCCCAGGCCACCACCAGCCCGAAGACGCCGTTGATCAGGCTGGCCACCAGGGCCAGGCCGAAGCTGACCTTGTAGGTGGCGATGGCCTCCGGCGTGGTGGCCATCTCCCAGAAACCGGCGGGTCCCACTTCGGCGGCCCTGAGCAGCATGGCCCCCAGGGGCAGGAACAGGATCAGGCCCAGGTAGGTCCAGGTGATGCGCCAGGGCCAGCTGGGCAGGGCCAGGGCCGGCGGACGCCAGCGACGCAGGAGGGCGGGGGTCATCAGGACAGGGGGACGGGGAGCGCGGGGGTGGAGCCGGACGGCGCTGGGCGCGACGACCGCGTCAGACTAAAGGACGGTTTGGCGGTGCGCTTACCGGTATAGTCAGATTCTCCCTGCCACCCAGGCCGTTTCCATGGGCATCCGCGTCGCCAACGTCAGCAAGAACTTCGGCGACTTCCGCGCCGTGGACGACGTCAGCGTCGACGTGGAAACCGGCTCCCTGGTGGCCCTGCTCGGCCCCTCCGGGTCGGGCAAGAGCACCCTGCTGCGACTGATCGCCGGGCTTGAGGAGGCCGATGCGGGCCGCATCTGGATCACCGGTGAGGAGGCCACCGCACGGTCGGTGCAGGAGCGCCAGGTGGGCTTCGTCTTCCAGCATTTCGCCCTGTTCAAGCACCGCAACGTGCGTCGCAACGTGGCCTTCGGCCTGGAACTGCGCCGCTGGAAGCCCGAGGCGATCCGCCGGCGGGTCGACGAACTGCTCGACCTCGTGCATCTGCGCGGCTACGGCAACCGCTACCCCTCCCAGCTGTCCGGCGGCCAGCGCCAGCGGGTGGCCCTGGCCCGCGCCCTGGCGGTGCAGCCCCGGGTGCTGCTGCTCGACGAACCCTTCAGCGCCCTCGATGCCAAGGTGCGCAAGGAACTGCGGGCCTGGTTGCGCAATCTCCACGACGAGATGCACGTCACCACCGTGATCGTCACCCACGACCAGGAGGAGGCCATGGAGGTGGCCGATCGGATCGTGGTCATGAACGAAGGCCGGGTGGAGCAGATCGGTTCCCCGGCGGAGATCTATGACCATCCCGCCTCCCCGTTCGTGATGAGCTTCGTGGGCGCCGTCAACGAGCTGCCCAGCGGCTCGCTGCCGGTGCGGCGCGATGCGGCCCCGGCGCTGCCGGCGGAGGGCCGGATCTTCGTGCGCCCCCACCATGTGCAGGTGCATGCCACCCCCCAGCCGGGCACCGTGCCGGCCCGCCTCCGGCGCCTCACCCACATGGGCCGCGACCTGCAGGCGGAACTGGTGCTCGATTCCGAGGAGGTGGTGGTGGCCCAGTTCCCCCGGGAAGAGGTGGACTACGCCAACCTGAAGCCCGGCGACCGACTGCATGTGATCAGCCGCCAGGCCCACGCCTTCCAGCCGGACTACTCGATCTGATCCGTGCCGCGGAGGATCTGATCAGGGCCGTGGGGGTTCGGTGTGAACCTCCGCCAGCCGGGCGTCGGCGAGGTACTGGGCCACGGCCAGGGTGTCCTGGTGGCGCAGCAGCTCACCGTTGCGGAAGATCAGGGTGAAGCGCTGGGGGTGGGGCTCATTGAGCCTGGAGCGGAAGTACTGGGCGGCCATGGCATTGGATGTGGATGAGCAGGATGGAGTCAGGGCAGTCGGCGCTGGGACGCCCGTGCCGGGACGTGGGCGCCGAAACGCGTCGGTGGGCTCAGGGGATGCTGACCATCAGGTCGGTGTCGCTCACCTGATGCAGCAGGCCGAGGCGCTTGAAATGGTTGAGGGTCTTGGTGACCGTCACCCGGGTGAGGCCGCAGATCTCCGCCAGGGCCTGATGGGTGAGGTTCATGTCCCGCAGGGAGAGGCGGTAGCCGCGGCTGCTCACCTGCCCGAAGCGGAGGCCAATCCAGCGCAGCAGCCGCAGCAGCCGTGAGTCGGCACCGCGGACCCGGTTGATCTCGAACAGCTCTTCGGTGTTGCGGATCTGGTGATGCAGGAAAGCCAGGATCTCGGCCTCGCTGGGATGGCCCTGCTCCACCACCACCGTGGACAGGCACTGGATCTCCACCGGACGCAGGGTGGAGTAGGCGTTGGTCACCCAGTCACCCGGGCCCCAGAGGCCGAGGGTGAAGGATTCGCCTTCTTCGTCGTGGGAGGCGGTGCGGATGTAGCCGTCCTGGATCTTCCAATGAAGTCCGTCGGGCAGGACGTCATGGGGCAGGAGCGTGAGGCGGAGGGTCTGGGGCGTGCGTGAGGTGGTCATGGCCGCAGGCGGAAAGCGATGGGATCGGGGGGTTCAGGGCAGGGCGGACAGCCAGCGTTCGGCTGGCGACAGGCATTCGCCGACAACAGCACATGGGGAGCCTGCGGGGACCCCAGAACCATACCTCACATTCCCCATCGGCAATGTGGCCTATTTAACGATCCGGCGCGGCCCGCTCAGATCCCGGCCCGTCCCGCTCAGATGAAGTACATCGCCTGGGCCTGGGCCAGGTGATCCCGCTGATCGAGCAGGTCCTGCAGGGTGGTGCCCGAGAGGATGCCGCGACGGGCCTCTTCAAGCCGCTCCTCCAGCCGGCCCAGCACTTCGAATTCGGGCGTGGCGCCCTGCTCGCCGGAACGGGCGGCGACATCCCCCTCCAGGCAGCTCACCACGTCATCGACCCGGATCTCGGCCGGCGGCCGCGCCAGCTGGTAGCCCCCCCTGGGGCCGCGGATGCTGCGCAGGATCTGGCCCCGGCGCAGGCTGGCGAGCATCTGCTCCAGATAGCGGTCGGGGATGCCCTGGCGCTGGGCGATCTCCGCCACCTGCAGCACCCCGCCCCGGGCGTGGATGGCGGCCAGCTCCATCAGCGAGACGAGGCCGTAGCCGGTTTTCGCACTGAAGGCCAAGGGATTCCCCGGTCGGTTTACGGGGATTGTGGCAGCCCAGGCCCTGGCGCCAGGCACCCACCGGACCTCCGCCCGGTGTCATCCGCCCTACATCGCCCGGCGAGCGGCAGGGATAACTTTCTCCAGTTCGCCCATCGGTCAACCGTGCTTCATTCGTTCTCCTCGCCCCCTCGGCCCGCCGCCTGCCGCCCGTGGCTGCCCGGCCTGGTGGCCGCCCCCCTGACCTTCGCCATCGCCCTGGGGGGTTCCGGCACCCTGCTGCCCCTGAACGCCCAGGCCCAGCAACCGGCGCCACGGCAGGAACTGCTGCTCGTGTCCTATGCCGTCACCAAGGCGGCCTACGACAAGATCATTCCCCGCTTCACGGCCGACTGGAAGAAGCGGACCGGCCAGACCGTCGTCATCCGCACCAGCTACGGCGGCTCGGGCTCCCAGACCAGGGCGGTGATCGACGGCCTGGCGGCGGATGTGGTGGGCCTGGCCCTGGCGGCCGACACCCTCAAACTCCAGGAGGCCGGCCTGATCCGTCCCGGCTGGGAGAGGGAGAACCCCAACAACAGCATCATCACCAACTCGGTGGTGGCCTTCTTCGTGCGGCCCGGCAACCCGAAGAAGATCCGCACCTGGAACGATCTCGACAACAAGAACGTGGAGGTGATCACCGCCAATCCCAAGACCTCCGGCGGCGCCCGCTGGAACTTCCTGGGCCTGTGGGGTTCGGTGACGGAGACCGGTGGCAATGAGGCCAAGGCCCGCGCCTTCGTGACCAACGTGTACCGCAACGTGGACACCCTGCCCAAGGATGCCCGCGAGGCGACCGACGTGTTCGTCAAACGCAACCAGGGTGATGTGCTGCTGAACTATGAGAACGAGGCGATCCTGGCCAGGAAGAGCGGCACCTGGAAAACCCCCTACATCGTGCCCACCACCAACATCCTGATCGAGGGGCCGATCGCCGTGGTCGACAGGAACGTGGACCGCAAGGGAACCCGCCGAGTGGCCGAGGCTTTCGCCAGGTACCTGTACAGCGAACCGGCCCAGCGGGCCTTTGCCGAGGAGGGATTCCGACCCGTCAACGCCAAGGTGAAGGCCGAGACGAGATCCCGATTCGCTCCGGTCTCGAAGCTGTTCACCGCCCGGGACTTCGGCGGCTGGGACACCATCAACAAGCGGTTCTTCGGCAAGGGAGGGCTCTGGGATTCGATCTTCTCCAAGTCCCGCTGAGCCAGCAGCCGGCCCCCTGAGCGGGGGAGCCGCAGGCCAGAGAGAGGGGGAGGGGGCCGGCCACGGGCACAGGGGAACTGGATAGCCGATCGGGATACCGGTGTATGCTCTGCCGGATTGTCGATCAGAAAACCGTGGTTTCCCCCTTCGCCCGTTCCGCCGCCCCCCTCGCCATCACCGGCCTCCTGCTGGGGGGTCTGGCCCTGACCGGCTGCAGCCCCCGGCCCGAGGGCGGCGCCAGCGGCGGTGCCGGTGCCGGTGCCGGCGGCGCTCCCCAGGAGCTGCTGCTGGTGAGCTACGCCGTGACCAAGGGGGCCTACGACCGGATCCTGCCCAAGTTCGAAGCCGACTGGAAGGCCAGAACCGGCCAGGCCATCAATGTCAAGACGAGCTACGGCGGCTCCGGCTCCCAGACCCGGGCGATCATCGACGGGCTCGATGCCGACGTGGCCACCCTCGCCCTGGCCGGTGACGTGCTCAAGCTCCAGGAAGCGGGCCTGGTGCAGCCGGGCTGGGAAAAGGATCTGCCCGGCGGCGCGATCATCACCCATTCGGTGGTGGCCTTCATCACCCGTGACGGCAATCCCAAGGGGGTCCGGACCTGGGCCGACCTGGCCAAGCCCGACGTCACCGTGGTGACGGCCAATCCCAAGACCTCCGGTGGTGCCCGCTGGAACTTCCTGGGGCTGTGGGGCTCGATCAGCCAGACCGGCGGAAGCGAGGCCCAGGCCAAGGCCTACGTCAGTTCGGTCTACCGCAACGTGGAGAACCTGCCCAAGGACGCCCGCGAGGCCAGTGACGTCTTCCTCAAACGCGGCCAGGGCGACGTGCTGCTGAACTACGAGAACGAGGCAATCCTCGCCAAGCGCAGCGGTGACCTCAAAGCCCCCTTCATCGTTCCCGAGGTCAACATCCGCATCGAGGGCCCGGTGACTGTTGTCGACCGCAACGTGGATCGCAAGGGCACCCGCAAGGCCGCCGAGGCCCTGGCCACCTATCTCCAGAGTGAGCCGGCCCAGGAGATCTTCGCCGAAGAGGGCTTCCGTCCGGTCAACCCGGGGGTCTGGAGCCGGGTGAAGGGCCGCTTCGCGCCGGTGAAGCAGCTATTCACGGCCGGCGACTTCGGCGGCTGGAAGCAGATCAACGACACCTTCTTCGGCAAGGACGGGGTCTGGGACCAGCTGTTCAGCAGCTCCCGCTGATCCGGGCCTCCCCCGGTGGGGAGAATGGAGGCCTCGGTGGACCTCGGGTGATGTGTGAACTGCTGGCCCTCAGCGCCAACACCCCCACCGACATGCGCTTCTCCTTCCATGGCCTCACCCGCCGGGGGGGAGCCACCGGCTGCCACGGGGACGGCTGGGGGGTGGCCAGCTTCGATCCCGATGGCCGCGGGGTGCATCTCTACCGGGAGGACGCCCCGGCCGCCTTCTCGCCGATCGCCGCACGGGTGGCCAGCCTGGATCTGCGCTCCCACTGCTCAATCGCCCACATCCGCAAGGCGACCCAGGGGGTGGTGGCCCTGGAGAACTGCCACCCCTTCCACCGGCGCTGGCAAGGGCGGGAATGGGTGTTCGCCCACAACGGCAACCTGCTGGGGCCGCTGCCGCCGACCCGGCTGTTCGTTCCGGAGGGGTCCACCGACAGCGAAGTGGCCTTCTGCTGGATCCTGGAGCAACTGAACGCCGCCGGTGCCGATCCGGCGGACCTGGACAGCATCTTCGACACGCTGGTGCTTTGCTCCCGGCAGCTGGAGCAGCAGGGCACCTTCAACTGTCTGATCAGCAACGGCAGCTGGCTGTTCGCCCACGCCAGCACCCGCCTGCACCGCATCACCCGCCGGGCCCCGTTCGGCCGGGCCACCCTGGCCGATGACGACCTCAGCGTCGACTTCTCCGAACTGGCCGGCGTCGACGACGTCGTGACGATCGTCAGCACCGAACCGCTGACCAGGGATGAGGCATGGCTGCCGCTTCAGGCCGGCGAGGCCGTCCTGCTGGTGGGGGGAGAGGTGGTGCGGCACCAGCCCCCTGGGGTGCCCGTCGAGCCCATCGGCTAAGCCAGGCAGAAGACATGGCGGTACCCCAGGTCGAGCAGCTCCTCCGCCAGCTGAACGGCTGACGCCTGGATCGGGCCCCCACTGCCCCGTCCGATGCAGATCAGGGGCCAGGCCAGATCGGGCAGCAGGGCGCGGATCCGGTCCGGCTCCATCTCCGCCTCCAGCTGGACGGCACCCTGGAGGGCCTCGCCGAGGGGATGCTTTCGCTGCACCAGGGTGGCTCCTTCCCAGAGCAGGCGGCGCACCTCCAGGGGCTGAAGATCCTGGCGCTCGGCACGGGTGAGGAACTCCCGATCGCAGAGGGAGTCCTGACGGTCCCGGAGGCCATCGTGGTCGTGGTGATAGCCCATACGGAACGGAGGCAGAGTCCTTTTCGCCTGCAGCATGACCTGCATCAGGGGAACAGCCTGTGCGTTCAGGCCTTCGGCCATGTGTTCACAACCACGACTGAAGAGACAGGAGAAGAGCACCATGTCGGAGTGCTCCGAAGGAGTGCGAGTAAGGGACTTCAGGGATCCTGCCGAACAGCAGGATCCTTTTTCATGGGCGGCGCCTTGGCGGAAAGCCTGTTTTCAACGGTTTGTTGCCCGGATTACCGTAGTTAAGACCTTCGGGCCTGAAGATTGGGGCACCGCAGCAAGGATCTCCATGGCAACCGCCCTCCAAAACGCAGAATCCACAAGTCTTTCCGGTGATCTCCTCTCCCCCCGGCAACTCCTGCGCCTGCTGGCCGGCTCAGGCCCCAACGGCCCGGATGCACCGCAAGTGATCATCGATCTTCGCGCCAGGAGCCGCTATCGCCACAGCCATGTCCCAGGGAGTCACAACATTCCCAGCGGCTGGCTGATCAGCGGCGAGCTCCCCGACGGTGACCTGATCCTGGTGGGCGACAGCACCCAGCATTCGGCCGCGACGATCGACCATCTCCAGGCGCAGGGCCATGCCCGACGCATCCGCCATCTCGCTGGCGGCTTCGGGGCCTGGCAACACCAGCACCTGCCCGTGACCGGACGGCAACGCAAGGGGTGGCCCCAGCTCTTCCGGGGGATCCCGGGGCTCCGCCCGAACCGCCTGCTCCGCCCGGCCTCCCGGCAGGAGGCCTGACGTTGACGACCACCCGAACGACCCATCGCGCCGGCCATCGGCAGGTCCTCGAGCTGTTCCGCGAGCAGCCGTTGCGGCTGGAATCCGGGGAGACCCTGGGGCCGATCACGATCGCCCATGAGAGCTGGGGGCAGCCCGATGCTGCGCGCAGCAACGGCGTGCTGCTCCTGCATGGATTCAGCGGCGACAGCCACGCTGCCGGCCCGGCGGGCCCAGGCCACCCCACCCGAGGCTGGTGGGATGGGCTGATCGGCCCGGGCCGGGCGATCGACACCGACCGGTTCTTCGTGGTCTGCCCGAACGTGCTGGGGGGCTGCCAGGGCAGCACCGGCCCCGGCAGCCCGGCCCCCGACGGCAGGCCGTGGGGAAGCCGTTTCCCCTCGCTCACGATCCGCGACCAGGTGGCGGCGGAGGTGGCCTTCAGCGGCAGGCTCAAGATCCGGCGCTGGCAGGCGGTGATCGGGGGCTCCATGGGCGGCATGCGCGCCATGGAATGGGCGATCGCCCATCCCGGGCGGCTGGAGCGGCTGGTCCTGCTGGCCACGACAGCCCGCTGCTCCGCCCGGACCAACGATGTCCACCGCAGCCAGATCGACGCCATCCAGCAGGACCCGGCCTTCCTGGGCGGCGACTACGACGACCATCCCGGCGGCGGACCCCGGACGGGGCTGGCCCGGGCTCGGGCCATCGCCCGGCTCACCTACGGGGGCCTCGACGACGGGAGCGGGTTCCTGGAGCGCTTCGACGCCAACAGCTACATCGTCCTCACCCAGGCCATGGCCGGCCATGACGTGGGCCGCGGGCGGGGCGGGGTGGCCGCGGCCCTGGCCCGGATCAGCGTGCCCGCGTCCGTGGCTTCGGTGAGCTCCGACCGGCTCTTCCCACCCCACAGCCAGCGCGAGCTGGCCCGGGCGATCGCCGGGCCCGTCCGCTTCACTTCGATCGACAGCCACCTCGGCCACGACGGCTTCCTGGCGGAACAGAATCAGCTCGCACCGATCCTGCGACAGGCGCTGGCCTGACGCCGGCGGGCCAGGGCGCGGGAGAGAGTCGGCAGCGCCGGGGTTCCATCGGCCGAGCGCAGCAGGGCCAGGCCCAGGACCAGGAGTGGCACCCCGATCAGGACCGGGGCCGTCAGCATGCCAAGCGCCAGCAGCAGGGTCGGGCCGAAGTTGTTGGGCACCGGAGGGAGGCTCTCGGGATGGACGGCGGACGCCTCAGGGGAACCGTGTGGGAAGAACGATCGTGACACGAACGATGGGGAGCGACACCATCGTCCTACCGACAATCGATCGAGGGGAACGTCACTCGAACCACAGCAGGATGTGGGGCCGGATCATCGCTCGAAAAGCCAGCCACAAAGCAGACAGAACGCCGCGATGAGAACGAACAACTGGGGGGAGAAACCGATCACATGGCCGACAATCACACCCGCCAGAATCACCATCCAGGCACGCCAGTTCGGCCACGGACTGAAGAAGGAGTCCTCGCGGACGACTCCTGCCGGCGGCTTCTGGGATGTCCTTGCCGATGCCCCTGCGCCGGCACTGAGGGTGGAGGTGGAAGTGGAGCTGGGGTCTGGAGCTTGGCGCCCTGTCATGGCCAGTCTTTTGCGTTCATCCTGCGTCCCCATCGATGGACCCGATGTAAGTGGGAACACATCCCCGCGGTGGCGGACGGGCACGTCCCACTGACTAGGTTGTGACCCTTCGCGGTGCCGATCGGTGCTGAAGGATCCGTTCAGCCTCACCACGGCCGCCCGTTTCTGGCTGCGGCTGGGGCTGGTCAGTTTCGGCGGGCCGGCCGGCCAGATCGCGCTGCTGCATGCCGAACTGGTGGAGCGCCGGCGCTGGCTGTCGGAGCGTCGCTTCCTGCATGCGCTCAACTACTGCATGCTGCTGCCGGGTCCGGAGGCCACCCAGCTGGCCACCTACCTGGGCTGGCTGATGCACGGCCTGGGGGGTGCCCTGGTCGCCGGTGGCCTGTTCCTGCTGCCGTCGGTGGTGGTGCTGCTGAGCCTCTCCGCGATCTACGCCCTCTGGGGCCAGCTGCCGCTGCTGGCGGCGGTGTTCTGGGCGCTCAAACCGGCGGTGCTCGGAATCGTGCTCCAGGCGGCCTGGCGGCTGGGGCGGCGCACGCTGCACAACCCCGCCCTGGCGCTGATCGCGGCGGCGGCCTGCCTGGCCCTGGCCGTGGGCCGGGTGCCCTACCCGGCCCTGATCATCGCCACGGCCCTGGTGGGCTGGATCGGCGGTCGGCTGCGGCCGGCCCTGTTCCGGGGCCCCGCGCCACGCACCTCCGCCGCCTCCGGGGCTGCCCCAACCCCGGAGGCCGCCCTGCACGGCGATGACACCCCCACCCCCGCCCACGCCCGCTTCCGCTGGCCCGGCCTCGGCCTCACCCTGCTCGGGGGCGGCGCGGCCCTCGGGCTGCCCCTGGCCCTGCTGACGCTGGCGGGGGGCTGGGACGGCCAGCTCGCCACCATGGCCCGGTTCTTCTTCAAGGTGGCCCTGGTCAGCTTCGGCGGCGCCTATGCCGTTCTCCCCTACGTGGCCCAGGGGGCGGTGGAGACCTACGGCTGGCTGGACGCCGCCCAGATGGTGGACGGCCTGGCCCTCGGCGAGACCACCCCGGGGCCGCTGATCATGGTGGTGGCCTTCGTGGGCTTCATGGGGGGCTGGAACGGCAGCGGCACCCTGGCGGCCGGCGTGGCGGCCGCCCTGGTGGTGGTGTGGTTCACCTTCCTCCCCTCCTTCCTGTTCATCCTGGCCGGCGGCCCCCTTGTGGAGGCAAGCCGCGAGGACCTGCGCGTCGGCGCACCCCTCACCGCCATCACCGCCGCCGTGGTCGGGGTGATCGTGAGCCTGGCGCTCTACCTGGCCGGCCCGGCCCTGGCCCCAGGCGGCGCCCCCGACGGCGGCGCCGTGCTGGTGCTGCTGGTGGCCGTGGTGCTGCTGTGCCGGGGGCTCGGTGCCCTGCCGGTGATCGGCGCCGCCACCGCGGTGGGCCTGGGGCGCTGGTGGCTCAGCGGGGGGGGCTGAGGCCGGCGGTCAGGGGAGCATCCCGCAGGCGAACAGCTTGTTCATCACCGGGCCCGCCACCTGGTCGATGAAGCCCTGACGCAGCTGGGGATCGTCGTTGAGCATGTCGAGCACGCGCTGCTCCTGGGACCCACGCCGCTCGCTGCGGGCGGCCCAGAGCTGGTCGCAGCTGGATTTCTGGTAGCGATCGATCACCTTCTTGGCCACCAGGTTGACGACCGGGGACTGGGCAAGGACGGGGGCCGGGGTCAGCAGACCTCCGGAGAGACCGGCCGTGACACCGACGACAACACCCATCACGGCACCTGCGGCGATACCCGGACGGGCCAGCGGGCGGTTCAGCATGGAGCGCCAGGGGAAACGGTGTCCCCAACGTAGATCCGTGCCATCGGCCGGGCTCAGAAGACGTCCAGGGGCTCGCGGCTGGGCGGCTGGACGGCACCACCGCTGAGGGCGTCAAGGCGCACGGTGAGCGTCGACGCCTGGCGACGGGCCGATTCCCCGCAGCTGCGCGGGGTGGGGAAGATCTTGCCGGGATTGGCCAGGCCCGCCGGGTCGAAGGCCTCCCGCACCAGGCGCATGGTGGCCAGGTCGTCGGGGGCGAACATCCAGTCGAGGTAGCAGCGCTTGTCGCTGCCCACCCCGTGCTCGCCGGTGATGCTGCCGCCCGCCTCGATGCAGAGGCGCAGGATGTCGGCCCCCAGCTCCTGCACCCGGTCGGTCACGCCGGGTTCATCGGCCCGATACAGGATCAGGGGGTGGAGATTGCCGTCTCCGGCATGGAACACGTTGGCCACCGGCAGGTCGTAGCGGTGGCTGAGCTCCTCGATCGCCGCCAGCACCGAAGGCAGGGCGCTGCGGGGAACGACGCCGTCCTGCACGTAGTAGGTGGGGGTGATGCGGCCGACGGCGGCGAAGGCAGACTTGCGCCCCTTCCACAGCAGGGCCCGGTCGGCCTCGCTGGAGGCCCGCCGGATCGTGCGGGCACCGGCCCGTCGGCAGAGATCCCCGGCGATCTCCACGGCGGCGGCCACCTCCCGTTCCTGGCCGTCCAGTTCGATCAGGAGCACGGCGGCCGCATCGCGGGGGTATTCGTCCCGGCCGAACAGGTCGTCGACGGCGTTGATGGTGAAGTTGTCCATGATCTCCATCCCGGCCGGCAGCACCCCGGCGGCGGTGACCAGCCGCACCGCCTCACCGGCGGCCTCCATGGCGGTGAAATCGGCCAGCAGCACCGCCACGCTCTGGGGCGCCCGCAGCAGCCGCAGGGTGATGGCGGTGGCGATGCCGAGGGTGCCTTCGCTGCCGATGAACACCCCGCGCAGATCCAGCTCGGGGGTCTCGGCCAGACCGCTGCCCAGGGTGGTGACCGTGCCGTCGGGGAGCACCACCTCCATCTCCAGCACGTGGTTGCTGGTGACGCCGTACTTGAGGCAGTGCACGCCGCCGGAGTTCTCGGCCACGTTGCCGCCGATGCTGCAGACCACCTGGCTGGAGGGATCCGGGGCGTAGTAGAAGCCGTCGCCGGCCACTGCCCGGGTGACCCAGCCGTTGATCACCCCCGGCTGGACGGTGATGCGCCGGTTGGCCAGATCGACATCCAGGATCGAGCGCATGCGACTGGTGGCGATCACCAGGGCTCCGTTCTCGGCCAGGGCGCCGCCCGAGAGGCCGGTGCCGCTGCCGCGGGCCAGGAAAGGCACCCCGTGGCGGTGGCACAGCCGCAGGATGGCGGCCACCTGCTCGGTGGTCTCGGGCAGCACCACCAGCGGGGGCTGGGCCCGGTGCAGGGTGAGGCCGTCGCAGTCGTAGGCCAGCAGCTCCTGGGGCGCCGCCACCACGGCTTTCGGCGGCAGGATGGCGCGCAGCCGACGCTCCATCAGGGGCCAGTCGGGGCTCACGGCTTGCGGACGGGGGTCAAGGAACGCTCCGCTGAACAGGGAACAGGCTTCTGCCGACCTTACCTGGGTCCGATGGGGACCTCGCCGGCGGCCGGAGGGATCACCACAGTGGATCCACCGGTGGGGGCGGGAACCAGCCCGCCGAGCTCCTCACTGAGGGGCCCGAAGAGCTTCAGCAGGGCCTTGCGGTACTGGGATTCGTTGATCACGTCCTCATCCACCAGTTGGCGCAGGTTCTCGATGCGGGCCTTGATCTGGGCATCCTTGAGCAAGGAGGTGCAGTCGAAGTTCTGATTGGTCTTCGCCAGGGGAAGGGTGACGCTCATCAGGGCCAGCAGGGAAGAGCGATTGCCCACATTGCCGGTGGCGTTGGGTGTCACGATCACTTCATTGGCGGCGCCCCACTGGTCGGGATAGGCCCCGGCCGAGATCGAGAGGCTGGGAACCGAGCCACCATCGGAGCTGCAGCGGATCCCGCCGCCGAGATCGATGGACACCCGGGACCGCTGCGTGTTGCCCTGGTTGGGGCTCAGATAGATCTGGGCCTGGGCGGGAGCGATGGCGACAGGGAGGCCCGATCCAGCCCCGGCCAGAGCGAACAGACCCGCAAGGTGAACAGTCCGGAGGGAGTGACGCCGCATACGTAGAAGGGGCGAGAGGGGGAGAGAACGCGATACGACACGCCACGGGTCTGGCCAGGGCCGAGGCGAAAGCTGGTGGGACGTAGACGGATGAGCCTCTCGGCCTCAGCCAAGGGCAGGGGCACCAGGCTGGGGGAGCGGGTCGGGCCAGCGCCAAGGACGCCGTAAACCCCCAATGTGAGACGAATCAGACGGGATTCGCTGTTGGCGATCTGCACCAGACCGCGGCTGTTCTGCAGCCGCATCGGCCCCAGCGTCAGCGCCAGGCCTGCTGACGGGGCGGCGACAAGGAGGGCAAGACAGGCCAGGGCCTGACGGGCGGGAGGAGCCAGGAACCCCTGAATCACTGCAGGTTGCCCTTCATTGCGCATAACAGGTGGCGCTGGCGCGGGCGTTGTAGCTGCCGGCCTTGAAACCCGTGGCGGCGGAGAACTTCACATGCACCTCGGTCGGCGGCAGGGTGCCATCGGCATTAGGGATGTTGATCTCCGCCGAGGTGGCAAAGGGGGAACCGCCGATCCGCACCTCGCTGGTGCTGGGGCTGGTGCCACCGCTCAGGGTGGGGGAGGCCACCTGCACCCGGGCCGCGGTGGTGAGGTTGCTGTAGGCCGAGAGCAGACCCGGCTGGGGGTTGCCGAACATCTCGCGGGTGACCCGGCCCTCGGCACCCAGCTCGGCCACATCGGAGGAGAGGGTGCGGGCATCGCGGGACACGCCCAGACGCCCCTGGCTGACCACCAGGGTGCACTGGGGCGTGTACACCAGTTCCTGGAAGTCCACCGGCTGGGAGCTGACGCCATCGGCGCGGGCACCCGGAACCCCGAGGCACACCTGGTTGGCGAGCAGGCCTGCCCAGAGGAACCGGGCAAGGCTCGGGCGCGTGGGCGGCCGGATCGGGCTGGGGGCGGCGTGATGGAGCGCTCGAAGGTGTGTCATCGCGCTAGGGCTGGCCCTGCTTGGGGCCAGGGCTGGCTGGTTTGACGGCCCGCCCCGGCCAACGCGAGCAGACGCGAAGGGAGGTCAGGCCGGAAGCGCTCACGGAGCAGACATAAAACTCTCGAGAAACATCCAGAACCCTGTAGCGAATGCTTCGGGCCTCTCCTGCGCCAAGCCGGAAGCTGCTGGGCCGGAAGCTGACGATTCTCTCGGCCTCCTCCACGGCCAAGGGCTCCTCGGCGGCCGTTTTCCGGCCATCCACCAGCCGGGGCTGGTACACCGCCATGCGCACACGCTGAAAGCGTGATTCGGTGTTCCTGACCTGAATCTGGCCCGAAGCCTGGATCAGAACCAGCGGACCCTGTGTCAGGGCCTTGGCCGCCAATGCCCAGAAAGAAACCGCGCCGGCAACGGTGGCCAGCGCGGCAAGGAGGAAAGGAAATCTACGAATCACAAGGGGAGTGAATCAGGAGGATGGGATGAATCGCAGATCGCCCTCAAAGGAGAATCTGATGATCAGATTGCTCCATCATCGGTGCAGGTAACTGTTGAGGAGGTCGAATAGATACCGGCTGGCCACCTGGTGGCGGAACTGAGTGTGAATTCAACACCAAGGTCGGTCGCTGCAAGGGAGCCATCATCCGCGAGATCGATCGCAAAAGCGGCCGTTTTCTTGACTCCATCGATATACATGGCCTTGGCATTGGCAGGAACTACTGATCCGTACCCGCCCGTTCTGACCAGGTCAGCAGGAACACTGAAGACAACCGCAGCCGCACCCGTCGTCTCGTCGATCAGGTTCGAAGTCGCGCTGATCTGAACAGCGTCTGTAGGAGACGCCAGAACGAGAAGGCTCTGCGTCATCGTGGCGGCGCCACTGCCACTGGCAACGAGCGTACACTCCTTATTGAGTTCGCCAGTGAATGTTGGCGCAACAGGCGTGCCGATCGTCGCTGCCATGGCACCCAGACCACCACCCAGAATGGTCACAGTAGCCAGGGCAAGGGCCAGGCGGAAGGATGTTGTCGTCATGTTGTCCTCAGAGCAATGGGATCGAGCCATGGAAGGCCTGCAAGACGCAAGGCCTGCAAGGAAATGGCAGAAGATCGGGTAGAGAAACCAATCAGCACACACAACGTCAATGATGTGTCAATGCAGCAAGTCTGCTGTTTATGTTCTCTATTTCCCCCTCCCCCTGTCTCCTGGATTTACTCTAGGCCCATGGGTTAGGCATCTGTTGCCATGGACATGCTTTGCCCCTGGAAGATCGCTCATTTCGGTGGCATCAAGGAGCCACACATTGAGTGAGTTTTTGACTGAAAGTGTCTTCACTTTGTGAGCCGCTTTCCTCACCACCATCTTTCGTGCCACCGGCACCCCCACACCCGCGGACAGGCCGTGGCAGGCGGCTCGAGGGTGGGGGCAGGGGTGGGGAAACGGACCAGACCCGGCGCTGCTGACACCGCAGGCCCTGCACGAAGCCGGCCGATGTCCTGGGCCCAACCGCCTGTGCCCGCCAGGGTTTGGACGCCGCCGGCCAGCGACCGGAGGCCATCCGGCCCACCACGGAGTCTGAAGGGATCCCACCTCGGCACCCTTCTGGGTCAGGATGGGAAACGAATGCGTCCACCTTCCGCGGATCCCGCCTTGAGTTCGGCCACCCCTTCAGCGCCCGCCTCGGCCCCTTCCCTCCTCACCACCCGATCCGAGGAGATCTTCGCCGCCGCCCAGACCCTGATGCCCGGGGGCGTCAGTTCTCCGGTGCGGGCCTTCAAGTCGGTGGGCGGCCAGCCGATCGTCTTCGACCGGGTCAAGGGCGCCTACGCCTGGGACGTCGACGGCAACCGCTACATCGATTACGTGGGCAGCTGGGGCCCCGCCATCTGCGGCCACAGCCACCCTGAGGTGATCGCGGCCCTGCACCAGGCCCTGGAGAAGGGCACCAGCTTCGGCGCCCCCTGCGTGCTCGAGAACGAGCTGGCCGAACTGGTCATCGCCGCCGTGCCGTCGGTGGAGATGGTGCGCTTCGTCAACTCCGGCACCGAGGCCTGCATGGCCGTGCTGCGGCTGATGCGTGCCTTCACCGGCCGGGAGAAGGTGATCAAGTTCGAAGGCTGCTACCACGGCCACGCCGACATGTTCCTGGTGAAGGCGGGCTCCGGGGTGGCCACCCTCGGCCTGCCCGACTCCCCCGGTGTGCCCCGCGCCGTCACGGCCGGCACCCTCACCGCCCCCTACAACTGCCTGGAGTCGGTCAAGCAGCTGTTCGCCAACAACCCCGGTGAGATCGCCGGGGTGATCCTGGAGCCGGTGGTGGGCAATGCCGGCTTCATCACCCCCGAACCCGGCTTCCTCGAGGGCCTGCGCGAACTCACCAAGGAGAACGGCGCCCTGCTGGTGTTCGACGAAGTCATGACCGGCTTCCGCATCAGCTACGGCGGCGCCCAGGCCCGCTTCGGCGTCACCCCGGACCTCACCACCATGGGCAAGGTGATCGGCGGCGGTCTGCCGGTGGGGGCCTACGGCGGCCGGGCCGACATCATGGCGATGGTGGCGCCCGCCGGCCCCATGTATCAGGCCGGCACCCTGAGCGGCAATCCCCTGGCCATGACCGCCGGCATCAAGACCCTGCAGCTGCTCAGCCAGCCCGGCACCTACGAGCGGCTGGAGACCATCACCAAGCGGCTCATCGACGGCGTCCGCGCCGCCGCCGCCGAGGCGGGCATCCCCTTCTGCGGCGGCAGCATCAGCGCCATGTTCGGCTTCTTCCTCTGCGAAGGGCCGGTGCACAACTTCGAGCAGGCCAAGGCGGCCGACACGGTGCGCTTCGGCCGCCTGCACCGCGGCATGCTCGAGCGCGGCGTCTACCTGGCACCAAGCGCCTTCGAGGCCGGCTTCACCTCCCTGGCCCACAGCGACGCCGACATCGACGCCACCATCGACGCCTTCCGCGACGTCTTCCTCTCGCTGGCGTGAGGGTCGGCCGTCTGCTGCAGGTCGGCACCGGGCTGCTGACCCTCGGCCTGCTGGTGGCGGGCTGCAGCTCCGACCCCGGCAGTCAGCCCGTTGATCTGGCCGGCGGGGTGCCGGTGGGGGCGGTGCTGGCCCTCACCGGCAACGCCAACGTCTACGGCCAGGACCAGAAGATCGGCCTGGAGCTGGCCCTGCAGCACCGCAACGGCAACGGGGGCATCAACGGCCAGCCCCTGAAGCTGGCGCTGGAGGACAGCGGCAGCGATGAACCCGGGGCGAATGCGGCCTTCACCCTGCAGATCAACCGGGGCGTGCTGGCCCTGGTCGGCCCCACCCTCTCCCAGCAGGCCTTCTCCGCCGACCCGATCGCCCAGCGCCGCGGCGTGCCGGTGGTGGCCCCCTCCAACACCGCCACCGGCATCCCGGAGATCGGTTTCTTCATCAGCCGGGTCTCGGCCCAGAGCTCGGTGATCGCACCCCTGGCCATCGAGCGGGCCCTGAAGATCCAGCCCGGCCTGAAGCGGGCGGCGGTGTTCTACGCCCAGGACGACGCCTACAGCACCGCCGAGACCACCATCTTCCAGAAGGCCCTCAAGGAGAAAGGTCTCGATCCGGTGACGGTGCAGCGCACCCAGCTCAACGACCAGGACTTCCAGAACCAGATCAGCGCCGCCCTGCGGGAGCGGCCCGACCTGATCGTGCTGTCGCTCCAGGCGGTGGACGGCGGCAACCTGATCCGCCAGCTGCGGGAGCTGGGTTACCGGGGCCTGATCGTGGCCGGCAACGGCATGAACACCCCCAACATCTACCCGATCTGCCAGAAGTACTGTGACGGGCTGCTGATCGCCCAGGCCTACAGCCCCGAGCTGGACACCCCCGCCAACACAGCCTTCCTCAAGGCCTTCCAGGCGGCCAAGGGCGGCGCCATCCCGCCCCAGCTCACCGCCCAGGCCTACACGGCCCTGCAGGTGATCGGCGAGGCCTTGGTGCGGCTGGACAAACGCCAGCCCCTGAAGGGGGCCACCCTGACGGCGGCGCGCAAGGCGCTGATGGAGGAGATCCTGGCCGGCACCTACGCCACCCCCCTGGGGGAGATCCGCTTCACTCCGGAGGGAGAGGTGATCCAGAGCCAGTTCTTCGTGGCCCAGGTGCGCATGGATCCGGGTGGGCGCAGCGGACGCTTCGCCCTGCTGAAGTAGGCGCCGGGTGGACCTGCTCCAGATCCTGGTCAACGGTCTGTCGGTGGGGGCGGTCTACGGCCTGTTCGCCCTCGGCTACACCCTGGTGTTCTCGGTGCTGGGGGTGATCAACTTCGCCCACGGAGCCGTGTTCACCCTGGGGGCCTACTTCACCTACCTGCTGATCGGCGGCGCGGTGGGGGCCAACGGTCTGCTGGCCGGCTTCCAGCTGCCCGTCGCCCTGCCCTTCTGGGGTGCCCTGCCCCTGGCGGGCCTGGGGGCGGCCCTGGTGGCCCTGCTGGTGGAGCGGGTGGCCTTCCGCCCCCTGCGCCGCCGCCGGGCCGACCCGCTGCTGGCCCTGATCACCAGCCTGGGGGCCGGGGTGATCCTGGTGAACCTGATCCAGCTGCTGGTGGGGGCGGAAAGCTACGCCATCCCCACCGGCGCCCTCGGCGGCCTGCCGGCCTCCTTCCCCCTGCTGGGGGCCCGGGTGCGCACGGTCCAGGCCCTGCTGCTGGGCGTCGCCGTGCTGCTGCTGGCCCTGCTCACCCTCTGGCTGGAGGGCAGCCGCAACGGCAAGGGGCTGCAGGCGGTGGCCGAGGACCCCGAAACCGCCCAGCTGCTGGGCATCGACAGCACGGCCATGGTGCGGCTGGCCTTCGGCCTCAGCGGCTTCCTGGCCGGGGTGGCCGGCGGGCTGGTGGGGCTGAGCGTCAGCATCGCCGGGCCCTACTTCGGCATCGGCTACGGCCTCAAGGGGCTGGCGGTGCTGGTGCTCGGCGGACTGGGCAGCGTGCCGGGGGCGGTGCTGGGCGGGCTGATCGTCGGGCTGGCGGAGGCGTTCGTGCCGGCCGACTGGTCGGGCTGGAAGGATGCGGTGAGCTACGGCTTCCTCTTTCTGGTGCTGCTGCTGCGGCCGCGGGGGCTGCTGGGCCGGCCGCTGCCCACCAAAGTGTGAGGGCCATGGACGCCACTCTGCTCGAACAGATGCTGCTCGGCGCCCTGCTGGCGCTCTCGGTCTACCTGCCCCTGCGCTGCGGCCAGCTGTCCCTGGCCACCCCGGGCTTCTATGCGGTGGGCGGCTACGTGGCCGCCCTGCTCTCCACCGGCGTTCCCGCCTTCGCCGGCAGCGGCGCCACCTCGCCGCTGCCGGCCCTGCTGGCGGAGATGGCGCTGGGCGGGGCCCTGGCGGGGCTGATCGCCCTGGCGATCGGCGGGCCGGTGCTGCGGCTGCGGGGCATCTACCTGGCCATCGCCACCATCGCCCTGGTGGAGATCCTGCGGGTGTTCAACCTCAACCTGCCCTTCACCGGCGGGGCCATGGGGATCTTCGGCATCCCCCAGCCCTTCGCCCACGCCGAGGGCTATGTGCTGTTCACCCTGGTGCTGCTGGCGCTGGCCTGCTGGCTGTGCCATCGGCTGGAGGCCCTGCGGCTGGGGCGGGCCATGGCCGCCATCCGCGACGACGAACTGGCGGCCGCCTGCGTCGGCATCGACACCCCCCGCACCAAGCTGATCGCCTTCGTGGCCAGTGCCGTGCTCGCCGGCGTCACCGGCGCGCTGGCGGCCCATTTCTTCAACTCCTGGAACGCCCGGGCCGGCAGTTTCGACGCCAGCATCACCACCCTGGCCTTCGTGGTCTTCGGCGGTTCCCGCCTGTGGCCGGGACCGGTGCTGGGGGGACTGGTGCTCACCGCCCTGCCGGAGCTGCTGCGGCCCGTGGGCGACCTGCGCCTGATCCTGTTCGGGGCGGTGATCCTGCTGGGTCCGCTGTTCTTTCCCCAGGGGCTCGTCACGGCGGAGCGGCTGGGCTGGCTGGCCGCCCTGCTCGGCCGTCGCCGCCACCGGGGCCGCCAGGCTCCCCAGGCCCCATGAACCAGAGCCCCGACGGCACCGCCCCGGTGCCCCTGCTGCAGGTGGAGGCCGTCAGCTGCCGCTTCGGCGGCCTGCTGGCCCTCGATCAGGTGAGCCTGGCGCTGGCGGAGGGAGAGATCTTCGGCCTGATCGGCCCCAACGGCGCCGGCAAGACCACCCTGTTCAACGTCATCTCCGGCCTCACCACCCCCAGCGGCGGCCGCTGCCTGTGGCGGGGCGCGCCCACCACGGGCCTGGGGGCCAGCGGTCTCAACCGGCTCGGCATCGCCCGCACCTTCCAGAACCTGCGCCTGTTCGAGAGCCTCTCGGTGCGCGAGAACGTGCTGGTGGGCCTCCACCATGCGGCCCGCACCCCCCTGCTGGGGGCCCTGCTGGCCAGCGGCGGCTTCCGCCGCCACCGGAGGGGCCTGGAGGATCGGGCGATGGAGCTGCTCACCCTGCTGGAGCTGGAGGCCCTGGCGGAGCAGCGGGCCGGGGACCTGCCCTACGGCGACCGCCGCCGGCTGGAGATCGCCCGGGCCCTGGCGACGGCCCCGCAGCTGCTGCTGCTCGATGAACCCGCCGCCGGCATGAACCCGGCCGAGAAGGACGACCTGCGGCGGCTGATCGGCACGATCCGCGAGCAGTTCGCGCTGACGGTGCTGATCATCGAGCACCACGTGCCACTGATGATGCAGCTCTGTGATCGGCTGGCGGTGCTCAACTTCGGCAGGCGCATCGCCCTGGGCAGCCCCGCCGAGGTGCGCACCGACCCGCGGGTGATCGAGGCCTACCTGGGTGGCTCGGGCGGCGGATCGGCAGGTGGCTCTGGCGATGCCGCCGGAGACGGCCGATGACGGCCCCGCTGCTGGAGCTGCGCCGGCTCACCGTGCGCTACGGCGCTCTCACCGCCCTGCGGGGCCTCGATCTGCAGGTGAGGGAGGGGGAGCTGGTGGCCCTGCTGGGGGCCAACGGTGCCGGCAAGAGCACCACCCTGCGGGCCATCTCCCGGCTGGTGGGCGCCGCGGCCGGCCAGGTGCTGTGGCGCGGCGCCGACCTGGCGGGGGTGAGCACCCACCGCACGGTGCGCCTCGGCATCGGCCATTGCCCGGAGGGCCGCCGGGTGCTGGCCCGCCAGACCGTGGCCACCAACCTGGAGCTGGGGGCCTGGCTGCGGCGCGATCGGGCCGGCATCGCCGCCGACCTGGAGCGCTGCTACGGCCTGTTCCCCCGCCTGGCGGAGCGGCGCCGCCAGCTGGCCGGCAACCTTTCGGGGGGCGAGCAGCAGATGCTGGCGATCGCCCGGGCCCTGATGGGCCGGCCCAGCCTGCTGCTGCTCGATGAGCCGAGCCTGGGCCTGGCTCCGAAGCTGGTGGCCGAGGTGATGGCGGCCCTGGCGGCGCTGCACGCCGGCGGGCTGTCGATGCTGCTGGTGGAACAGAACGCCACCGCCGCCCTGGAGATCGCCGACCGCGGCGTGGTGCTCGAAGGCGGCAGCATCGCCCTGGAGGGCAGCGCTGCCGCCCTGCTGGCCGATGCGGGCCTGCGGGCCTCCTACCTGGGGAGCGGCTGAGGATGCCGCCGGCGACGCTGCAGGAGCCGCTGCTGGTGCCGTTGCTGCTGGGCGGCCTGCTGGCCGTGGCCCTGGCGCTGGTGCGGGTGGTGGGTCGCCCCTGGCTGGAGCGGACGATCCTCGAGACGGACACCCCCTCCGGCAAGGCTTTCGACGCCCTGCTGATGCTGGCGATCGCCCTCAGCGTGCTGGCGGTGGTGCTGGAGAGCGATCCGCTGCTGCGGCAGCGCTGGGCCGCCGCCTTCCTGGGGCTGGAGTGGGGCTTCACCCTGCTGTTCAGCCTCGAGTACCTGCTGCGGCTGCTGCTGGTGGCCGAGCCGCGGCGCTATGCCACCAGCTTCTTCGGGCTGGTGGATCTGCTGGCGATCCTGCCCACCTACCTGGGGCTGCTGATCGGCGGCGGCCAGCTGTTCCTGGTGGTGCGGGTGCTGCGGCTGCTGCGGGTGTTCCGGGTGCTGAAGCTGGGCGCCTACCTGCAGGAGGCCGAACTCCTCTGGAGCGCCCTGATCGCCGCCCGCCGCAAGATCACCGTGTTCCTGCTGGCGATGGTGACGCTGGTGATCCTGATCGGCGCCTTCATGTACGTGATCGAGGCCGGCAACGACGGCTTCCGCAGCATCCCGGTGGCCATCTACTGGGCCTGCGTCACGATCACCACCGTGGGCTACGGCGACGTGGCGCCGGTGACACCCCTGGGGCGCTTCATGGCCTCGGTGGTGATGCTGATCGGCTACAGCATCATCGCCGTGCCCACCGGCATCCTCAGCGCCGAGATCGGCCTGTCGGTGCTGCGGCCGGCCAGCCCGCAGCCGGCAGGCCCCTGCCCCGCCTGCGGGCTGGGTGGCCACGAGGCCGAAGCGCGCCACTGCAAGCACTGCGGGGCGGCGCTGGCCGGGAATGCTCTCGGTGAGAATCCCCCCAGTCGCGACGAGCCCACCCCAGGTGCCCATGGAGGAGCCGAGCCCCAGCGCTGAACTCCTGGCCGCGGGCTGGTCGGAGCAGGACGTGCGTCGCTACCGCCAGTTGGGGACCTACCGCAGCCGCTGGGGCGCCGCCAACCTGGATCGTGACGAGCGGCGCTTCCTGCGCAGGGGTGACGAGGCCCTGCGGACGATCCAGCGGTCACCGGCACCGGCTCCGGTCTCACGCGCGGGCCTGGCCGATCTCCACCCGAGCTGTTTCGTGGCGCTGGATTTCGAGACAGCCGATCAGGGCCGGGACAGTGCCTGCTCGATCGCCCTGGTGCGGGTGGAGGGGCGGACGATCGTGCGCCGCGAGCACCACCTGATCCGACCGCCGCGCCGGACCTTCCTGTTCACCTCCATCCACGGGATCAGCTGGGCCCAGGTGGCCGATGCGCCCAGCTTCGCCGAACTCTGGCCCCAGCTGGCGGCCTGTCTGGAGGGGGCCCAGTTCATCGCCGCCCACAACGCCAGCTTCGATGCCGGGGTGCTGCGGGCCTGCTGCGAGCAGGCCGGCCTGCGGCCCCCGGCCCAACCCTTCGTCTGCACCGTGCAGGTGGCCCGGCGGGCCTGGAACCTGCGGCCCACCAAGCTGCCGGATGTGTGCCGCCATCTGGGCCTGCCGCTCCGGCACCACGATGCCCTCTCCGATGCCGAGGCCTGCGCCGGCATCGTGCTGGCGGCCGGTCAGGGGGTGACGGCCGGGTTGGCCCGCAGCCGCTGAGGGCGCCACTGGCTGACGCCAAGGGCGACCAGGAAGCCGAGGAACTGCACGATCACCACGCAGGGGCCCGACGGCAGGTTGGTGAGGCCCGAGCCGAGCAGCCCCAGCACGGCGCAGCCGCCGCCGATCAGCGAAGAGAGCACCAGGTAGGTGCCGAAACGGCGGCTCACCAGCCGGGAGGCACAGGCGGGGATCACCACGAAGGCGCTGATCAGCAGCACCCCCACCGCCTTGATCGACACGGCCACCACCACGGCCAGCAACAGGATGAAGGCGATGCGATGCCACTGGCTGCCCACCCCGAAGGCGCCGGCCAGATCGGCATGGAGGGTGACCAGCACCTGGGCCCGCAGGCTCACCAGCAGGTAGGCCACCGCCGCCACCAGCAGCACGGCGATCAGGCCGAGATCCAGCCAGGAGATGCCGAGGATGTCGCCGAACAGCAGCTGCTGGATGCCGCCGGTGTAGGTGGTCACCAGGCTGAGGGCGACCACGGCGAAGGCCAGGGAGGTGGAGTAAACGATGTTCAGCAGGGCATCGGTGGGCAGCTGGCTGCGCTGCACCAGCAGGTTCACCAGCAGGGCGAACAGCACCGCGAAGGGGATCAGCACCAGGGTGGGGTTGAGCCCCAGCAGGATCCCCAGGCTGAGGCCCAGCAGGGCCGAATGGCCCAGGGCATCACTGAAGAAGGACAGCTGCCGCAGCACCGCGAAGCTGCCCAGCAGACCGCCCAGGGCCCCGGTGAGCAGCCCGCCCACCAGGGCCCGCTGCATGAACGGCTGCGTGATCACCGCGGCAAGCGGGGAGAACTCCGTCATCGGATCCGGGGGCTGCCCTCGGGTGCACGGGGCCGGCGGAGGTCGGGGGCATCGGCCGGGTCGTAGAGCCGCTCCAGCTGGGCCCGGGAGAGGGCCAGTTCGGGACGGCCGCTGCAGCGCAGCTGGCGGTTGAGGCACAGCACCTGGTCGCAGCTGCGCCGCACCATGTCCAGGTCGTGGGAGACCTGCAGCACGGTCCAGCCCTCACTGCGGCGCAGGTCGAACAGCAGCCGGTGGAACTGCTCGGTGGAGGGGGCATCCAGGCCAGCCTGGGCCTCATCCAGCACCAGCAGGCGCCGGGGCCGCACGACGCAGAAGGCCAGCAGCACCCGCTTCAGCTGGCCCCCCGACAGCTCGCTCAGCAGGCGCTCGGCCAGGGGACCGCAGCTGGTCTTGGCCAGGGCGGAGCGCACGGCGGAGCGGCGTGCACCGCCGCCGCTCCAGGGCAGGCGCGGACCGGGAGGATCCCAGCCGAAACCGACGAACTCGGCCACGGTCAGCGGCAGGCGCCCCTGAAGCGGCAGGGCCTGGGGCAGGAAGGCCAGCTGGGCCCGGACCGGTGCCGGCAGCTGGCCGGCGGGCCCCAGCCGGTGGCCAAGGATCCGCACCTCCCCGGACTGGCGGGGGATCAGGCCGAGGATCGCCCCCACCAGCGAGCTCTTGCCGGCCCCGTTCGGCCCCACCAGGGCGGTGTCGCTTTCGGCAGCGAGCTGGAAGCTGACGTCGTCCACCGCCAGCACCCCGTCGCGCAGCACCCGCAGGCCCTCGACCTCCAGCACGGCCATCAGCGGAAGGCGCTCACCAGGTCGGTGACGTTGCGGCGCATCACGTCGGCATAGGTGCCGGGGTTGCGGGAGGCCTCCTCGGTGCCGGTCTCCAGGGGGTTGAAGACGCTGATGCGGATGCCCAGATCCCCGGCCAGGGCGTTGAAGGAGCGGTTGCCCTCCTGGGGTTCGCTGAGCAGGGCCTTGAGCTGGGTGCGCTTGACCGTCTCCGCCACCCGGGCCAGATCGGCGGGCGAGGGGTTCTGCTCCGGCACATCGACCAGGTATTCGGCCTTGAGGCCATAGCGGTCGGCGAAGTAAGGGGCGAAGTCGTGCAGAACCACGAAGGTCTTGCCCCGGAACGGCGCCAGCTGCTTCTCGAAGTCCGTGTTGAGCTGGCGCAGCTGGCCGGTGAAGGCGGCGGCATTGCGGCGGTAGCCATCGGCGCAGGCGGGGTCGGCGGCGATCAGGCCATCACGGATGTTGTCCACCTGCTGGGCGGCGCGCACCGGATCGAGCCAGATGTGGGGATTGATCGGGCCATGGTCATGGCCGTGGTCATGATCGTGGCCGCCGGCCTCGGCGTGGTCGTCGCCCTGGCCGTGGTCGTCGCCATGGTCATCGTGGGACTTGGCGGGCTTCTCCGGGTTCTCCAGGGTGGGGATGCCGCTGCTGGAGTCGATCACCTTCAGGTCGGGGTTCTCGGCGCCCTTCACCAGCTTGTCGAGGAAGGATTCCATCTCCAGACCGTTCTTCACCAGCACCCGGGCGTTCTTCAGCGCCGCCACATCCCCGGGGCGGGCCTGGAAATCGTGGGGACCGCTGGCGGCGGGGATCAGGGCCGTCACCTCGGCGCAGTCGCCGGCGACGGCCCGGGTGAAGAGGGTGATCGGCAGGAAGGTGGTCACCACGCTGGGCCGGTCGGTCCGGCCGGTCTGGGCTTCCGGCGCCTGCACCGCCGGGCGGCAGCCCAGGAGCAGGGCGGAGAGCCCGGCGGCCATGGCCAGAACGGGACGACGGACGGGGGGCTGGATCATGGGGCGAAACCTCCGGAACGGGGTGGGCGGGAAGGCTGGGGGCGAGAACGGACGGACGGGGGCAGGGTGACCGGCCAGAGCCACCACTGCCCCTGGTCGCCGCCGGCGGCGAGGTGGCGGCCATCGGGACGCCAGCTCAGACAGGTGATCGCCTGGCCGTCGCCCTCCAGGAGCTGCTGCAGGCGGCCGCGGCCATCCCAGAGCGCCACGGTGCCATCGCTTGAGGCGCTGGCCAGCAGACTGCTGCCGGGGGCGAAGGCGACCGCGTTGACGCGGCCCTCATGCAGCACCAGGGGCTCCGGTTTCCAGCCCTTGGCGCCGCGATCCTGCTGGCTCCAGATCACGGCGATGTCGGTGGAGGCCACAGCCAGCAGGGGGGCCAGGCGCCCCGGCTGATCGCACCAGGCCAGGGACCGCACCTTGCCCGGGAAGCCGCTGAACTGCCAGCCGCGGCCGGCCGCGGCGTCGGGCCAGAGCATCAGCGAGCCGTCGAGCTGGCCGCTGGCCAGCAGGGTTCCCTGGTCGGACCAGCCCAGAACAACGCCGGCCGAGCCCGTGGCACAGCGCTGGGGCGGCTCCCCGGGGTCGTCCGGCCGCCAGAGGAGCACCTCACCGTGGCAGGCGGCCGCGAGCCGTTGGCCATCACGGCTCCAGGCCAGGGCCAGCACGGTGCGCTCCAGCTCCTGGCTCTCCTCCCGCAGCGACCGGCGCTCCCCATCCCAGAGCCGCACCCGCCGGCCGGCCCCCAGCGCCAGCAGCGATCCCTGGGGCCGCCAGGCGGCCGCATCCAGCCAGCCGGCCTGCAGCGGCACGGGGTCGAAGGCCATCGGCCGCACCCCGGTGCCCCCCATCTCCCACAGCAGCACGTCGCCGTTCTGGCCCGCCGCCATCAGAAAGCGGCCATCGGGACTGAAGCCGAGCACATCGAGGCTGCTGTCCCGCTCCCCGCGCAGCAGCTCCTCGCAGCCCGCCCGGAAATCGAGCAGCAGCAGCTCACCACCGGCCGTGGCCATCGCCAGGAACTCACCATCGGCCGACCAGGCCTGGGCGGTGATGGCATTGCCGCAGGTGCCGCTGAGCCGCTCCCGCACCAGGGTCTGCGGAGGGGCCATGGCCGGATCAGGCGACACAGGCCTCGAAACCGGCCCGCAGGGCGGGTTCATCGAGATCGCGGCCGATGATCACGAAATCGGTTCGGGGGGTTTCATCCGCCCGCCAGGGCCGATCCCTGGCGCTGTCGATGAGCATGTGCACCGACTGGAAGACGTAGCGGTGGCTCTCGCCGTCGATCTGGAGGATGCCCTTCATGCGGAACAGATCGGGACCCCGCTCGCTCACCAGCCGATCGATCCATTCGCCCAGCTTCTGATAACTCATCGGCCGCTCCTCGATGAAGGCCACCGAGCTGACGGCATCGTCATGCTCATGGTCATGGTCGGAGGCGAGGAACTCCGGATCGATCGCCAGGGCCCGCTCAAGTTCGAAGGCCCCCACGCCCAGGATCTGGTCCATGGCCGCATCGGCCCGGCAGGTGGGAATCACCCGGGCCAGGGGATTGATGGCCCGGGTGCGCTGGCGGATGGCCTCGAGGGCCTCGGCTTCCACGAGGTCGGTCTTGTTGAGCAGCAGCACATCGGCGAAGGCCAGCTGTTCCTGCACCTCCTCGCTCTCCCAGTGCTGCTCCACATGCCGGAGATCGACGAGGGTGACGACGGCATCGAGCCGGAGCTGCTCCCGCAGGTCCTCGTCGACGAAGAAGGTCTGGATCACGGGAGCCGGATCGGCCAGGCCGGTGGTCTCGATCACGAGGTGGTCAAAGCGGTCGCGGCGCTTCATCAGGTTGCCGATGATGCGGATGAGATCACCACGAACGGTGCAGCAGATGCAGCCGTTGTTCATCTCGAAGATCTCCTCATCGGCCTCGATCACGAGCTGGTTGTCGATGCCCACCTCGCCGAATTCATTGACGATCACCGCCACCTTGAGGCCGTGCTCGTGGGTGAGGATGCGGTTGAGCAGCGTCGTCTTGCCGGAGCCGAGGTAGCCCGTGAGGACGGTGACGGGCAGGCGTTCCCGATCAGGTGCCGGGGAAGGGGCCGAGCGCATCGGTGCAGAGCCCAAAGGGCCGGGCATGGGAATCATTTTCAAGCTAGCAGTCCCGGCCCCCCTGGCCGCCCCAGCGGGCCCTCCCGACGTCCGCGTCCACCAAACCGCTTCCATCACTACCGCTCCGCTGCGGCGGGCTGCCTACGGTTCAGTCCCGGGGATCCGCCCGATGGCCCCCTCCGCTTGATGGCCCAAGAACGCTTCTTCCTCGAGCTGGATCCGCCCCAGAGCGCCATGGCCGCGTGGCCCCACGTGGTGATCGTGGGCGGGGGGTTCGCCGGGCTCAAGGCCTGCCATGTCCTGGCGGGACAGCCGGTGCGCGTCACCCTGATCGACAAGCGCAACTTCAACCTGTTCCAGCCGCTGCTGTACCAGGTGGCTTCCGGTCTGGTGTCGGAGGCGGATGTGGCGTCCCCCCTGCGCCAGATGGTGGGCCAGGTCCCCAACATCCAGATCCTGCTGGGCGAGGTGGTCGACATCGACACCGACGCCAGGGAGGTGGTGTTCAACGACCACCGCTACGCCTACGACCACCTGGTCCTGGCGAGCGGGTCGGGCAGCACCTACTTCGGCCACGAGGAGTGGCGGCCCCTGGCGCCGCCGATGAAGATCCTCGAGCACGCCGACGAGATCCGCCGCCGGCTGCTGATGGCCCTCGAAGAGGCCGAGCAGACCCGGGACCCCGGTCGGCGCCGCTTCCTGCAGTCGGTGGTGGTGGTGGGGGCCGGGCCGGCGGGCTGCGAACTGGCCGGCTCCCTGATCGAGCTGATGCACCGCGCCGTGGAGCGCGATTTCAAGCAGCTCGACCGAGCCCAGTGCCGGGTGATCCTGCTGGATGCGGTGGACCGGGTGCTGCCGGCGATGCCGGCCGATCTCTCCGCCGACGCCGCGGCCTACCTGCAGCGCGCCGGCGTGGAGCTGCGCCTGAACACGATGGTGGCCGCGATCGAACCCGGCCGGGTGATCCTCCAGCGCCCCGCGGCTGTCGCCGCGGACGGATCGGACGCCGGGGCCGATGGCCTCGGCGACCTGGAGGCGGCCACGATCTGCTGGACCGCCGGGGTGCGTGCCTCGCGCCTGGGCCGGCTGCTGGCGGAACGCACCGGCGCCCCCCTCGACCGGGGCGGGCGGCTGCAGGTGGAGGCCGACTTCTCGCTGCCGGGGCACCCGGAGATCCGGGCGGTGGGGGATCTCTGCCACTACGCCCACACCGGCGACGGCCGGGTGCTGCCGGGCATGGCGGGCCCGGCGGTGCAGATGGGCGGCTGGGTGGCGCGCGACATCCTGGCCGGCCTCGAAGGGCGCCGCAGCAAGCCGTTCCGCTGGTTTGATCTGGGCAGCATGGCCGTGATCGGTCCCTGGTACGCGGTGGCCGACCTGCGCGGGCTGCACGTGAGCGGTCTGGCGGGCTGGATCCTGTGGGCCCTGGCCCATCTGGCCTTCATCCCCGACACCGAGAACCGCATCGCCCTGTTCAGCAAGTGGATGTGGCAGATCGCCACCCGCCAGCGCACGGCCCTGCTGATCACCGGCCGTCCCGACCAGCACCTCGGGGTGGATGTGGGCCTCGAGCGGGCCCTGCCGCCGGATGGCGCGATTCAGTCGCCGGGAACGCCCGCCTCCGGCCCCTTGAACCGGTTGATCAGCACCCCCAGGATCACGGCGATGTAGAGCGGCCCGGCGATCCCCAGCACCACGCTGGCCATGCGCGCCGGGGGCCGGGCGGGAGTGATGTCGCCGTAACCGGTGGTGGTGAGGCTGACGAAGGCGAAGTAATTGATGCGGGCGAAATCCAGCTCCCAGACGCTGTGGGCGCGCCCACCCGCCTGGGGGCGAACAATGGCGGCCTGGCCATCGGCGGTGTTGGCCAGGAAGCTGCCGGGCTGGATCGTTTCCAGCACACTCAGCACCAGGCCGCCGCTGAGGCCGAGCAGGAGATAGCCGGCCACCGCCCCGACCACCACCGACCGGGTGGCCCGGGGCTCCCGGCCCAGGGTCCGCACCAGCCGCACCAGGCTCCAGCCGATGAACAGGGTGGTGATCAGCAGCAGGGGCACCCCGGAGAGGCGCCGCGACTCGGGGGTCAGCAGCCAGTACAACTGCAGGAAGGGGTTGGTGCATCCCAGCGCCAGGAACAGACGGTCGCTCCAGGAACGCCCGACCCCGCCGGCCAGGCATCCGCTCAGTTCCAGGGTGGTGAGGACCGTGATCAGGAGATAGCTCACCGATCCGACCAGGCTCAACGTCTGGGGAAACGCCAGGCTCAGCATCACCAGCAGGCACAGCACGAGCAGCCGGCGATAGAAGCGATGCCGCCGGCGCGCCAGAACCTCCGGCGGCGCCGGCGCTGCCGGAGGTCGGATCAAGGGGCGTGGGATCGGAACCGACAACGTAGGTCGAACCCCTGCGGCGGCCAGCGGCCACTGGACGCGGATCCGTTCAGCCCATGGATACTGGACACACCCGCGAGGATCTCCATGGCCATCCGTTTCCGGCCCGCCTCCCGCCTGCTGCCCGTCGCCGCAGGGTTCCTGCTGGCGGTGGCCCCCCTGGCCCCGGCCCTGGCCCAGGGGATCCCCTTCAACGAAGTCCGGGCCCTCAACCTGGCCCGCAACGCGGCCGTGCTCAGCAACGGCGGGCTGACGGTGTACACCCCGGCCAACTGCATGTTCACCACCTCGGCGGCCACCAACCCCTGCCTGGTGCGCAGCGACGCCGACGGCTTCGTGTACCGCTTCCTCGGAGGCCCCCCCGGCTGGGAGGCCAAGGGGCTGCCGGCCACCACGGAAACCGAGATCCAGATCGCCCCCGACGGCCGCCGGGTGGTGGCGATCCTCTACAACGGCCCGCCGCGCTGAGCACGGCTGTCGGCCACGGGAAAGCGGCCTAACCTCCCACCAGCCTCCCCAAGCCCTTGTCCGTCCCCGCTTCCCCCACCCTGCGCTGGGTCACCGCCGGCCTGCTGCTCGTGGCGGCCGTCCTCTGTCTGGCCCTTCCCTTCGTCTCGGCCACCCTGCTGACCATCGCCCTCGGTGGAGTTTCAGCGGCGGCGGGCGTCTCCCAGCTGCTGCGGCTCACCTCGGCCGATGACACCCGCAGCAAGGTGTTCCGCGCCATCTCCGGGGTGCTGTACGTGGTGGGCGGCATCGGCCTGGTGGCCTTCCCGGTGGCCAGCACCGTCAGCCTGACGCTGTTCATCGGCGTGCTGCTGGCCGTCGAGGGGGTGATGGAGCTGGCGGGCGCCGCCGCCGGTGCCGGGCAGGCCCGGGGCCTGGTGCTGCTCGATGGCATCGTCACGGTGGTGCTCGGCGGGATGCTGATCGCCGAGTGGCCCTCCGACAGCCTCTGGGCCATCGGCACCCTGTTCGGCTTCGGCCTGGCCTTCTCCGCCTTCAACCTGATCACCGCCCCCGCGGCTCCCCAGGCCTGAGGGCTGGGCCTCATTCCGCCACGGCCGGACCTTCGGCCCGGCGCGGATCCACCGTCCCCAGGCTGCCGCCCTCCGCCAGCACCTCGACGCTGTTGGCCGCCCCCATGGCCGGGGCCCGGCGGACGCTGTGGCCCATGGCCTCCAGCAGGCGGCGGCTGTCGGGGCTGAGGCCTTCTTCTGCATCGATCCGCTCGGGCCACAGCTGGCTGTGGATGCGGGGGGCGGCCACGGCACCGGCCAGGTTGAGACCGTGCACCATCCGGTTGAGCAGCACCTGGAGGATGGTGGTGATGATGCGGCTGCCGCCGGGGCTGCCGGTGGCGAGCCAGGGGCGGCCATCGGGGCGGAACACCAGGGTGGGGGCCATGGAGCTGAGCGGGCGCTTGCCCGGTGCGATGGCGTTGGCCGTCCCCTGGCGCAGACCGAAGGCGTTGGCGCTGCCGGGGAGGGCGGTGAAGTCGTCCATCTCGTTGTTGAGCAGGAAACCCATCCCCGGCACGCTGATGCCGTTGCCGTAGGGGAAGTTGAGGGTGGTGGTGAGGGCCGCCAGCCCGCCCTGGCGGTCGGCCACCGAAAGGTGGGTGGTGTTGGTGCCTTCACGGGCGGCGGCCGCCTCCAGCGCCGGGGCCGGGGTGTGGCGCCGGGGATCGATGCGGCGGCGCAGGCCATCGAGGTGGGCCGGCGACAGCAGCCGTTCCACCGGCACCGGCACCTGGTCGGGGTCGCCGAGCAGGGCGTTGCGGTCGCGGTAGGCCAGGTTCATGGCCTCGGCCATGGGGTGGAGGCTGGCGGCGGCATTCAGGCCGGTGGCCGCCAGGTCGAAGGGCTCGAGAATCCCCAGCAGCTGCAGCAGGGTGAGCCCGCCCCCGGGCGGCGGCATGGTGAGCACCGGGTGGCCGCGGAACTCGCGCCGCAGCGGCCGCACCAGCTGGGCGCGGTAGGCGCGCAGATCGCTG
Organism: Cyanobium sp. Lug-B; assembly: GCF_024345635.1. NCBI lineage: Bacteria > Bacillati > Cyanobacteriota > Cyanophyceae > Synechococcales > Prochlorococcaceae > Cyanobium > Cyanobium sp. Lug-B. The sequence continues at coordinate 424 of NZ_JAGQBM010000017.1, read as the reverse complement.
TGGGTGATCAGGCCGCCGCCCCGCTCCATGGCCCCCACCAGGGCGTCGGCCACCGGCCCTGCGTAGAAACCCCGCTCCCCCTCGGCGGCGATGCGCCGCAGGCTGGCCGCCAGCTCGCCCTGGCGCAGCCGCGTGCCGGGCACCGGGGGCGGCAGGAACAGGCGACGGGAGACGGGATCGGCCTGCAGCCGCGGGGCGGCGGCGGCCAGGGAATCGCTCAGCTCGCGGCTCACCGGGAAGCCCTGGTCCGCCAGCCGGATCGCCGGGGCCATCACCTGGGCCAGGGGCAGGCGTCCGTAGCAGCGCTGGGCCAGGGCCAGCCCGGCGACGCTGCCGGGCACGGCGGTGCTGAGCAGGCTGCGGGTGGCACGGGCCCGGTCCACCTGGCCGTCGGGGCCCAGGAACATGGTGGCCGTGGCCGCCG
>NZ_JAGQBM010000016.1:0-56317 GCF_024345635.1 Cyanobium sp. Lug-B | reverse complement strand
CCCGCCGGGGCCGCCGGCGGCGACTGGCGCGTGCTGGGGCAGGCCCTGCGGCGGCCGGCCGTGGGGCTGAGCGGGCTGGTGCTGCTGGCGGCGGTGGGCCTCGAGGCCTCGATCGGCACCTGGGCCTTCAGCGTTCAGCACCTGGGCCGCTCCCAGGCCGCAGTGGCAGCCGGCATCGGCGTCAGTCTCTACTGGCTGGGGCTGACGGCGGGCCGCTTCGGTTTCGGCGGGCTGGTGGGGCGGCTGGAGGTGATCCGGTGGATCAGCGGCTCGCTGGCCCTGCTGCTGGCGGCCCTGATCGGCTGGTCCGGTGGGGCCGCGCCCTGGCTCGCCCTGCCGCTGGCGGGGTTCGGCCTGGCCGGGATCTTTCCCGCCACGATCCTGCTGATCCCGCGGCGCCTGCCCGTCGCCCTGGTGCCGGCCGCCGTCGGCCTGGCCACCAGTGCCGCCAGCGCCGGTGCGGTGGCCGTGCCCACCTCGCTGGGCTGGATCGCCGCTGACCTGGGGCTGGCCGCCGTGCCCGCCCTGCTGATCCCCGTGGGGCTGGCCCTGGCCGGCCTCCATGTCCTTCTCCTGCCACGCCATGGTTGACATCGGACTGACCCATGTGGCCCTGCCCGTCACGGATCTGGAGCGGAGCCTGGCCTTCTATGCCACCTACACCGACCTGCGTCCCGTCCACCGGCGGGACAGCGGCACGGGCCTGCGCGTCGCCTGGATCGGCGATGGCACCCGGCCCTTCGTCGTGGTGCTGATCGAGAACGGCGTGGTGGAGGCGCCGTTGCGGCCTCTGGGCCACCTCGGGGTGGGCTGCGCCAGTCCGGAGCGACTGCTGGAGCTCTGCGAACGGGCCCGCAGCGAGGGGGTGCTGATCGCAGAGCCGCGGGACGATGGCCCGCCCGTGGGGCTCTGGGCCTTCCTGCGCGATCCCGACGGCCACACCCTGGAGCTCTCCTACGGCCAGGAGATCGGCCTCGCCTCCACCCCCACCCCTGAGACGCCATGAACCTCGACAACGACCTGCAGTGGCTGAACGAACCGCCGCAATGGGAACGGGAGGCCGCCACCGGCCGCCTGCGGCTCTGGCCGGCGGGCCGCACCGACTTCTGGCAGCGCACCCACTACGGCTTCGAGGCCGACAACGGCCATGCCCTGCTGCGGGAGATGGACGGTGATGGGCTGCTCACCTGCCGGGTGACGGCCCATCCGCGCCACCGCTACGACCAGGCCGGGCTGCTGCTGCGGCTGTCGCCGGCCTGCTGGATCAAGACCTCGGTGGAATACGAACCGGACGGCCCCAACCGGCTCGGCGCGGTGGTGACCAACGCCCAGGCCTCCGACTGGTCGACCCAGCCCCTGGCGCGGGAGATCCGCACGGTGTGGTTCCGGCTGCGCCGCGAGGGCCGCGATGTGATCGCCGACGCCAGCCTGGATGGGGAGGACTGGCAGCAACTGCGGATGGCCCGGCTGCAGGAGCTGGGCGAGACGGGACCGGCACAGGTGGGGCTGTATGCCTGCAGCCCCACGGCGGCGGGATTCCAGGCGGAATTCGATCACGTCGCCTACGCGCCGGGAAGAATGTCGTAGTGCATGACGTCTTCCCGGGTGCCGAGCTTGGTGTACAACGCGACCGCTGGGTCATCGCCGTAGTCGGCCTGGACGTAGATCACATGGATGCCGCGCTGCTGGGCGATGCGCCTGATGGTGTTGATGAGTGCGGTGGCGATGCCCCGGCGCCTGAACTCCTCCGCGACGGCCAGGTCGTAGATGTAGAACTCGCTGCGCTCCTGCTCAAACTTGGGAAGGACGTAACCGGCCAGGCCGCCGACCATCTGGTCTGCCGCAAAGGCGGCGACGGCGATGAAGGTGTCGCTGGCCAGGAGCCTGGTGAGGTAGGCGTCACTGGGTTGATGGTGGAGGTAGGACTCGGGGTCGTCGAAGGCGTCGCTGAAGAGGCCCAGCATCTGACGAAGCGCCGGGGCATCCGTGGGGCCGAGGACCCGGATCGAAGCGGGGCGGTGGCTCATCGCAGAACCAGGTAGACAGCGAGGACCAGGAAGCCGACACCAAACGACAACCAATAGGGCCAATCCGACGGTGCGGTGTTGTCGAGGACGGCGGATGCCGGATGGCGTGGGTTGTAGTAGACCCTGACCCTGCTTCCCTGGGGGTAGGGCTTGATGACCGACTCCATCGCCGCACGGCTGACGCCGTACCCGGAGAACGAAGCGCGGAAGCCAACGTAGGTTTGGCCGCCAACTTCATAGTGATAGCGAAGAATGGGCTTAGTCGTTTCCAGGCGTGCGTCGTCCACGCGAGATTCGGTGACGCGACCCATGACGCTGGGCCACTGCCGGCACTGCTGGGAGCGCAGCTTCAACCACACAGACAACCACACCAGGGCGGCGCCTGCGAGGAGCGAGAACGCAGCGAACACCATGGGTACAGATGCGAAGCCAGCTCTTGAGGTTACGCAGTAGCGGGTTACGCCGTACTGCCTGGAGCAGACGGGATGCATCTGGCTACCTCGGCCAGAGCGTCGCAGAGACCATCGAGCGGCACCGTTCTCGGGCAGAGCTTCTGAAGCAAGGTGAGAACGTGATTGATGTTGAGCGGATCCATCGACCCCCAGCGCATGGGCGACCAGAAACGCAGCAAGAATCCCGCGCGGCGCGTTGCTGATGAGATCCGAGCCTGACCATGTCCAGAACTCCTGAAAGGCGACGCCTAGGGGGATGCCATTCGCGTGTAGGGGCTATGAACTGCTCTTGCGGTGAGTTTCGATTCGGTCGTGGTTCATCGTCAATCGCCACTTATCTGCCTAACGTTTGCTTCTGCTGCAGCAGCGAGCGGCGTTATCCCGCACCCGAGTCGGCGCGCCCGCTGAGCGGCCGGGCGTACACGAGGAACTCTCGCGTTCCGTCGCGGAAGTCGCGGCTCGACACCCGCTCGAATTGGAGCCGTTGGTAGAGGCGCTGGGCGCTGGTCATCGCGGCTTGCGTCCACAGCCAGGCAACGGTGGCGCGCTGCGCCTCAGGGGCGTCGAGGAGGGCGGTGACCAACGCTTCGCCGACGCCACGACCCCGGGCGTCGGCTCGCACGGCCAAGAGATGCACCTCGAGCTCATGTGCGCCGGCGATCCGGCACGCGGGCCCGCCACCGGGGACGAGGGTGACGGTGCCGAGCAGCGTGCCCGACGCATCGTGTGCGCCGAACGTGAACCCACGCGCATGGACCGCGTCCGCCCGGAAGAGCGCGGCGGCGCGGGCCGCCTCCGTGAAGCCGGCGTGGACGTAGGCGTCGTGGAGCAGTTGCTCAAGCGCCGCGTCGTGGCGCGGGCTGCGGACAAGCGGCTGGATAATGAACTCGTCGATCACGCGCGTCGATATAACGTTCGAGTCAACCGGCCCGCCGTATCGGGTCCGGTGGTTCAACGACGGGTTAGGCGGCGCTGTGTCCGGCAAGGCGTGCACCTGGCCTTAGATGACTTGGCCAATGCGCAGGAGATTGCCGTCAGGATCGACGATGGCAAACTCTCGGAGACCCCACGGCTTGTCTTCGAGTCTGTCCATGCGTGGGATGCCTGTGTGTGGTAACCCAAGGGCTGAGCACGCTTTGTAGAAAGTATCTAAGTCTTGGACTCTGATATAGCAGCCAGATGAGGACTCTGCAGGTTGGAGATCCATGTGCGTGAAGAAATGCAGTTCGACTGCACCACGCCTGAAGATAGCGTAATCGCTGTTGAAGGGGTGCGCTCCGCCTTCGAAGCCGAGTCGTCGATAGAACTCTGTAGTCGAGGCGACTGAGCGAGATGGCAGCGTAGGAATGGCGAGGTCGTAGTTCTGCATCGTGGTGGGACTCTCTTTGTTTGCGCCGCGTAACGCCAAGTTGACCCGCAGCATGGCGAAGCTAGGCTGTCGGTGTCGAGCTTGATGTTAGGTTTTTCTCCATTCGACTGAATACCTCCAGAACAAATGCCTTCTGAATACGTGACCTGGAAGCAACCTATGCATCTCCTTCCTGATTTGCCCCATGGTGCTCGTCGCAGGCGCGGTTACCATTTCGATGACACCTTCCTGTTTTGGGCCTCTTAACAAGCTATAAATCATATTTAGTGGAATTGCAGCAGAACCGTAGATGAAGTCAGTAAGGCCCGACTCGCGATAGCAACCTAGTATAAACAAAACGCCTCCTGTTCTCAGAAGGTCCGTTGCTTTTGCAATGGCCTTTTCAAGATTCATATGGTGGAGGCTCGAGATCATACAGATGAAGTCATAGTGACTATCACGGAATGGGTATTGCAAGAAGCTACCTAGGTGAAACCTAACGTGGTCAAGGTCTGCATAATGCTCTCGGGCAAACTGGATCGCCCAATGGTCAAGATCGATAGCATCTACTTCTTCACAATGGGGACCCAGCATGACAGCGAAATCGCCTTCACCACACCCAACATCAAGGGCTTTCCCTCTAGACGTAGGGAGCCTTGATAAGATGAAGTCATAGTAATGAGAGTTATGATTCCATGGAACAGAAGCTAGTGCGCTGGGAAGACTTGCCATGAGAAGCTTCTAAACGATTCTAATGTGAGCAAGCAAGACACGGAGTCTTCTAAGAAATCTTGTGCCACGACCACTCTTTTTGCGAATTGAATCAATCTCCGGGGCCAGCTCATTCAAAATGCAGTCGACCACTTGATACAGATCCATACGATCAGTGTCGATCTTATTTGAAAAAACATCTGACTCGAGACCACTCAAACACCTGTCGATTTGCCGAAAGTTCCAGGAGCCACCATCAAATCGCTTCTTGAGGCGTCTTTCGATTGTCTCTTTTCTGGCAATCAGGGTGAAGTCTTGCACAACAATTCCAGCATCGTCTAATGGGTTGATGATTTGCCGGAAGTAGGCCTCTGATACAACGGTCATCGGTACAATGACCACACGATTTCTGTCATTCTGTGCTTCATGGAGAAGTTCCGATACCCACTTTCTCCACAATGGATAGTCCTGGAAATCGGGAAGCCTACTTTCGGGCAGTATCTGTTTCTGCAGGAAGAACCCAACTTCTTCTGGGTCCACAACGATTGAGTTCGGGATGCGATACTTAAGCTCATAAGCTGTCTGGGTCTTTCCGACTCCAAACGGTCCGTTAATCCAAATGATCATTGTGGCGTTCCTTCTTGATCTCCAATAAAACTAACTCTTCCACTCAGCAGCGGCTATAAGTCAAAGGATTCAGCCCCTCTTGGGTGCAATTCATTCGTACTCCCGTCTGCTGAAGTGGATTGTTGGCTGGCCTTCCCCGAGTGGCAGAATTTTATGAGAATAGCTGATGGGGTTTGCTTCACTTGACTTCTGTCAAGCGTGGCAGCTTCCACGTGCCCTTCAGGACTGGATCCTTAGGGCCATACAGGCGCGCCACGAAGAAAAAGGGACCAGCTGGCGCAGGCAACCAATTCGAGACTTTGTCCGCTCCTGGATTCTCGCTCTGGATATAGATCTCCAGGGATCCATCGGCTCCCAGCTTCAGACCTGATGTGCGATCACCGATCGAATAGCGTTGAATGGGGTTCTCCACAAGCAGGCGTTCCGGCAGCTTGTACATCGTCACCGACCAGAACTCCGTCACCGGTGGCAGCTGGCCCGGTTCGAATCGCAGCACCCATCGCCTGCGCCCATCAAGCACCTGGCCGTCGGGCCCGGTCTGCTGGGTGGCATAGAAGGCCTCTTCACTGCTGTTGCCATAGATCCCCAGCATCGCTCCCATCGAGCGGAACGTGAGGTAATCCGACCCCAGTTGCTGTCGGCTACCGAAGAATCCCTGGGAGCTGGTCTGTTGTTGGGCCTTGGCCTTGAGCTCCTGGCGGGCCTCGGCCACCCCTTCCTCCAGGGCGGTGCGGAGCTTCGGATCCAGCCTGGCCGGATCAAAGGGCAGGCCGGGGCCGATGCCGATGCGGGCGAACCGGGCCCGCATCGCCCGCTCCGATGGCACGGCGGGCATGAACGGCAACAGGGCATTGAGGTAGGTGATGAAGCCGATCCCCTCGGCCTTGGAGGCGTCCCAGGCGGGCCAGGCCACCGCAGGGGCGGGCGGTGGCGCCGGTTGGCCTGTGAATCGCGACAGGGGCGTGAGGACGTATTGGCCCTGGATCGCCTTCAGGGCTGGGATGTCATCGGGCCCGTTCAACTGGGTGCGGGTGAGGGTGCCGACGAAGTCGGTTTCGGCGCGGAACACCTTGGTGATGCCCTTCGGCACCGTGCCCTTCCAGCGGGGTCCGGCGAACAGATAGGTGCCGGCCCCGCGGCCGGTGGAACGCACGCCGGTGTAGGCGAAGTTGTGGGTGTAGAGGTCGAACCACTGGTTGACGTAGTAGCGGGGTGCTGGCACCGCGGGCAGCGACAGCACGATCGGCTCGGTGCGCAGATCCAGCCAGGCCCAGGAGTAGGGCGTGTCGTTGTTGGGGGTGACGATGTCCTTGTCGGCCGGGGTGGCGGAGCGGCTGTAGTGGCGGAAGCGGTCGAAGCCACCCACGTAGCCCGGGAACGCCTTGTTCTGGGTCTGGTTCCAGAGGGTCTGGTAGCCCTGCAGGGGGGCATAGGCATAGAGCCAGGCCTCCTTGGCGATGGCGCGGGCTTCTGCGGGGCTGGGGGCTGGGGCCTGGCTCGCTGAGCTGGGGACTGGTGCCGAAGCCGGTGTCGCGGCCAGGGAACCCAGGGGACTCAGCGGCAGAGCGGCGATGAGGGCGGCGATCAAGGTGACCGCTGGTCGGCTGGGGGTCGGGACCATCGTGTGGGCTGGGAACGCTATGGGTACGGAGGGGGCTGTCAGGCGATGGGTTGCCTCAGGGCTTGAGCGCTTCGATGTCGTTCAGCTGCCAGGCCTTGCTGAAGTAGGCCTCGGTGGGGCCGTAGAAGCGGAAGTAGGCGAACCAGCCCTTGCCGGGGGTGGTCTTGATCCAGTTGGCGGCGCCGGCGGGCCGCACCGGGCCAAAGGTCACATCCACCGAGCCATCGGCGTTGGTGACCAGATCCGCCTTGCGGGAGCTGAGGTCGGCGGCACCCTGGTCGGTGATGAGCGGGCCACGGCTGAGGTTGTCGTAGAGGGTGATCGACCAGAACTGCTTCACCGGCGCGCCCGCCGGCACGCGCATCCGGTAGGTGCGGCCGCCATCCAGCCAACGCCCGCCTTTGTCTTTGGAGGCCTCCAGGTACACCTGGCCAAAGCCCACGATCCGCCCCTGCATCCCCGCCGACATGCCGATCGCCTCGTAGAACCAGGAGCTGCGCTCGTCGAGCTGCACCCGGCGTCGGTCGGGGGTTTCCTGGTCGAGGTCGAACAGCACCGCGTACTCCCAGTGCTTGCCGGGGTACACCGTTGCGCCGGGGATTCGCTTGTCGTAGGCGATGGTGCGGGCCATCAGATCCCCCACCTGGGCGGCCTCCGTGAGCAGCTTGGCCTGGCGGGCATCCGGTTGGAAGGGCTGGCCAGGGGTGATCCCCAGAGGAGCCAGCATCCCGAACATCATGCGGTCGCGGGGGGCCACCGGCTCGTTGGCATAGAGCTCGCTCAGCAGGCGCCAGTAATTCAGGTCGGCGGGCTGGGCCGACTGCCAGGGGCGACCCGCCACCGGCACATAGGCGTTGGTGGGCGGGTTGTCCCGCTGGTTCCAGCCGTAGAGCCGGTGGCGGCGCACGGTGGCTTCGGCCACGGCCTTGTCGGGATCAAGGCCCCGGGTGCCGAACCAGATCTGGTGGCTGGGGGAACGCACCAGACGGTAACCGGGGGCCACCGGCTCGGGGCTGCCGGGGGGCAGGATCAGGTACTTGCCACCGGCGCCCTTGTCGGGTCCCGTCTGACCCATGTCGGTGATCGGCTGCTGCCAGATGTCCATCACCCCGCCGGCGGTGAGCCCGGCGGGCACCTCAATCACCAACGGGCCCTGCTTGGCCAGGTCCCAGAAGCTGAAGGCGTAGAGGGTGGTGATGTTGGGGGTGAGCATCCCCGCCTTGTCCTTCAGGGTCTGGTAGAGCACCACATCGCCGTTGCGGGCGCCGAAGGTTTTGGCCTGGGCGTCGTAAAGCGCCTTGAAGCCCACGGCCGGCAGGGCCCAGAGGTAGGCCTGGGTGGCGCGGTGGAAGTCGAGCTCGTCGTAGAGCCTGGCCGCGGTGGCCTTGGTGGGGTAGCCGTTCTCCAGTTGGAGAACCCCAAGCCTTGTCTGTTGGGCATCAGACGCGACGGGCTGCTTAGCTTGCACGCCACTGAAGAAGCTGATACCGGCCAGGGAGGCGATCAGCGACTTCCGAAAGAGGTTGAGCTTCAAGGATTTAAGTCAGCGATCAACTTTAGCTGCTCGATCAGCTACGGCCGAGCAAACGCTGTTCCTGAGAGGCAGGCAAAGGGCTATCGCTGTCGAGACAAACTCAACGATGCCCTGTCTACTCCAGGGGATTGCTCAAAGGTGTCGCATCAAGACAAGCAAGACTGTCGGACCTAAACCTCTTCCGCCGTGCTCAAGTCAGCTCGGCTTCACATCACACTCTGGCCATCAACTTCAGTGCATGGGCCGAGACGACCATAATGATGGCAGAAAGGCTCTGGCGTGACCCCATCTGTCGCCCAGTTCATTTGAGAGCTGGTGGTTGGTCAAGCCGCTCTCCACTGGGCGCTTGGGTGGCTCTCATGGCGTCGTGACGCAGCCTCGGGGGAGTTCCGGGGGTGGGCGTTCCGGCCGCGATGGACCTCTGGCCGCCCTCGACCTGGCGGAGCAGCTCGAGACCCTCTGCCGCGACATGCCGCAGGTGGGCCCCGTCATCGCAACGCTGACGGACGCATCGACCTGGAGGAGTTCGCCGGCCTGCTGGAGGGAGCGGGTCGGAGAGCTGATCCCGGCCAGCGGCGAGTTAATGCCCTGATCGCTGCGGTCGAAAGGGATGCGGACGGCCGTGTGGATGCCGAGGAATTCCGGAGGCTGTTCCAGGACGCAGAGAATCGCCAGCGGCGCTGGTCCAACACCTCGATGCCGGACCGGGACTGGTGGGGGAGCCTCTGGCCCGAGCCTGCCGACACGCTGCTTCACCTGGGATTGCGTCCCGGGATGGCGATGCTGGACGTGGGGTGCGGCTACGGCCTGTTCACGATCCCGGCGGCTCGGCTCGTGGAGGCCCGGCCGGAGTGGGTCTCGACTTTGACGCGGATGTGCTGGAGCAAGGAAGGAGCCTGGGCTCCTGTCTTACCAACCCGCACCGTTCGAGATGGTGTTCCTGCACAGCACCCTGCACAGCATCGATGACAAGGTCGGCCTGGTGAGCGAGGTGCATGCCCTGTTGGCTCCGAGGGGCCGCTTCGCGGTGGTGAACTGGCTGCCGATTCCCCGCGAGCAGACCATCTGGCTGGGACATCCGCGCGGTCCGAAACAGGAGGTGGGCATGGGGGCTGAGGCCACCGCGAATCTGGTGCTGGGCGCTGAACTGGAACTGCGGCTGGAGCGCACCGTTCCTCTACCTCCCCTCCATTTCGGCCTGATCTTCACCAAGGCCGACGGAGCGATCGCTTAGGGGCGTCTGGCGCAATCACCCGACCCCAGGGCTTGATTAGATACCCCTCACTGTTTTGCCTCAGAAAGCTGTTCAGGGGCAAGGGGGTGTGAGGCCGCAACTCGAACAAGACCCTTTTTCTGCTGGCCAAATGTGAGCCGAGAGTGAGTGCTGCTAACACTTGGAACGGGCGACAGTGGTAAGTGACACATGCAGCGCGGGCAGGACGCGAGACGTTTCCACATCCGCAATGTGCCAACAAAGAGCATGTACAGAATTCTCGCGAGAGCGCCAACCAGGCGAGGGTTGGTGCCAGAGGCATAACGCTCATAATCGCCAGCTCGCAAGAAGCATATGGATTCGACAGCTCAATCAACGCGGTGGGCCTGATGAATCTTGATGTTATGTAGGCTTTTGATATGGGAAGAACTTCTTTGCTGCCTGGCCACATCCATTCACAAAAATACTGTCAAACGAAGCGCCAACGAAGCCACCAACAAACGGGACAAACTTCATGAGGTTTACCACGCCTTTTTCTCCGGCTTTTGTAATGAGCCTAAATCCCACCCTCCTGTTTATCTCGACAAGAACTCTCCCGGGAATCTGTCGCAGTAGATTTCCAACTACTCTAGAGCCGAAGGCGATCCCTGCAGTTTTGAGAATCTCTTCTGCGGCCTCTCCGATCAAGCACAACAAAACTATTGTTCGTGTCTGTTCAGAATGCACATCGTAACCTCTAAGACATGCGATCGCTGCAGCAGTATTTGCTCCCAAAGCATAAGACGCTGCTAATCCTGTAGGTATACTGATCGGCATTGCTGCAAACCCACCTATTCCAGTAACGAAACCTGTTCCGGCGGCGTAGGCAGTTCGCCAAGCGATTATTGAGTCAATTGCCTCTTCAACACTGCTCGCATTCATGCGGTGGTCTGCAGCGACTTTCTCTGCAGACGGGAGGACTCCTAAACCATTAATACCTGCATCGGCAATCCATTGAAGAGTTTGCTGAACAATGCTATTGTCGTCAAGAGCCATAGTGAATGAGAAAAGCCATTGATTGGCTCGATACAGTAACTTGCAAGACGGTAGCTGATTCTCCTATGGGTTGGGGTCAACTCACTCCTGGACACCACTGAAGTCCATGCGCATATCTCAACAGAACTCCGCATAAAGACGCCAAGATCAGAAGTGGGACGCAGCCTTGGAATAGACAGCAAGCTCAACTCCCGTCTTCTGCATCTTGCTGCTATACGGATTGACACCAAGCATCAACTCTCCCAATGCATTTCCAAGAAATCATGAACGAATTGAAACAGATAGCCAAGAATTCAGCATTAGATGCTAACTCTGTTTGATCGGCTGCATCAAATACCCCATGCTACTATACTCAGTTTCTCTCAATGTCTGCGCACCTCCGATGATCGCTTGAGCGGAAAACCTGCTCTCCTGCAGAATTCCCTAAAGTCAGGCGTGTATGTGTCAATATCAAAACTACCCTCGAGAATAAAATCACTCTGCATTTCCAGCATCCATCTCAACGTGTTTTTCCATTCTCGTGATTCATGAGTCAGCTCAAACAGAGCTTCGGTGATGGCCATTTTATTGTTGCCAATCCAATGACTTGGATTCGAGGTGGCATGAATTGTTCTCCCGGCGGCAGAGCTTTTCTCTTGCTCGGCACTGAGATCATTCCATTTAAGGAACAGATCTACCGCCTGTGACCCTCGCGTCGACTTTTGTGTTTTGTAAAACTGTATTGCACTCACGCACAGAGCAACAACAGCAGTTATACTAGCAATAATCGTGCAAAGATCGGCCAAATAAGATAGGTGACTATCAGACATCTTTGATTTCGAATGGGGGAAGCGGAGTTCAAGATCATATGGCTAGCATAGTGCTGCATGGGCCGTACGCGCCAATGAGTGGCGCCGATGTGCGCAGCAAGGAGGCGTACGCTCCATTGCCTGGTTAGGCATCTGGCGCCTTTGCCACCAGATTAAAGAGAGAGGCAAGAGTCTCGGCCTTCTTAAACAATTCGTCGTAGGTAATGATTTCAACATCTTTTAGGGACGTACGAAACAGTTCGAATGATTTTCGCTTTTTCTCACTATCAAGTTCGTCAGTTGCGTTGCCTGTCACGATTATGCATCTAGGATTAAATATTTCGACCTGTGGTGAGGCTCCATTTAGAAGCGTTCGAATGCTGCTGGACAACTCTCGTCGGTAATCCAGGGCCTGTACAATTGCCCCGGAGAGCTCTGCGGATGGGCGGTACACGCCAGTGCGGTATTTGCTGCCAAGCAGTCTGGAGGTTGGCGTCTTTATCTCCACAAGTAGTGCGTCATTAGACGAGTCATTTGCGTACAGATAGTCGACGAATTTGGCATCTTGTCGATCGATTGACATGCCCCCGACGTATGCTTTTTCTCCAACGAATACAACAGGAACTGCAAATATTTATGTTAGAACATATGGGTTCTCTTTGAAGACCTGCTGCCAGAACTCTTCTTGTGGATTTGTCTTATTTCCGCGCCAAGTCTTAATGACGTCGACAAGTCGACTTGCAGAGTGGCCCATCCATACCACTTCTTCAAGATGGATCTTGAAGACGCACATTGCTCGAGCGCGTTCAGATGCGCGCATGGCCCAGGCTGCCTTTCTCGCGTTGTTTTCTTGGATGGCGTCGCGTACTACCGCGTTAAAGGTTCCAACCAGGAGAGCCCACCACTCTTTAGTTGACTGATCCTGTTGAATTCGTTCGTAGCCGGCAGGACCATCTGCTTCGCTATCCAAATCAAGGTCTTTGAGTATCTCCGAGTCTCGGAGGATCTCGTCCGCGTACTTTTCGGTTCCGGCTAACAGGTCATCAAGGTCTGATTCAGACTTGATGTCTTCGACGAATATGAGCTTCGCGAACCACCCGAGTCCGCTCTTGAAAAACCGTCCCGACCCCTTCAGTGGGTTAGCAGCGATCTGGAGCCACCCATTTGGGAATACAAGTTGGTCGCCTCGGACAATCTTGATGCCACGCCCGTTGTCGCCTGGTTCTCTCAGATTTATGCTTCTCCCGCACTCAGCGCAAGATCGAACTACATAAGGGGACGAGAGATTCTCGATGTCGACGAGGTGTTTGCACGCTTTGCAGGACATTTAAGACGGCCTCAAGAAACCTAACTCTTTATTGGACGGTTCCTTGAACCACGGAACATCCTTCGCCCCTTTCCGTAGACCAAAGCTTACGCCAGTGAAGCATCAGTCGAGAATCCTTTCCTGCGCAGAGATCTTAGTTGGAAGGGCCAAGTCATTGGCCGTGGTTCACGGGTCCGATAACCACATGTAGCTATGGCTACATCATGTCTGCTGGGCTGCAGACACCGAGCGGCCCCCGGTTCAACACATGGGTGTAGATCAGGGTGGTGCTCACGTCCTGGTGTCCCAGCAGCTCCTGGATCGTGCGGATGTCCTGCCCCCGTTCCAGCAGGTGGGTCGCAAAGGAGTGGCGGAAGGTGTGGCAACTGGCCGCCGCCAGATCAACCTGATGCAGCTGGCGCACCCTAATCTGTACAGACCTCATGTACAGACGCCCACCATGGCGCGCGTCTCCGTCACCCACCTGCGCCAGAACCTGCCGTCCTGGCTCAAACGGGTTCAGGCCGGGGAAGCCATTCAGGTCACCTCCCACGGCCGGGTGATTGCCCGCATCGAGCCGGAACAGGACCCGGCCGAGGAGGCCCGCCGCTGGCTGGAAGGGCTGGGCGGCAGCGTCACGCTGGGGGATGTCATCACCTCGATCGCCGATGGCGACGCCGATCTCGAAGGCGCGGGTGATGCTGACCATCTGTGACACCCATGTCCTGTTGTTCTGGGCCCATGAGCCCGCCCGGCTGTCCCGACGCGCCGCGAAGGCACTGGCGCAGGGACGCGCCCAGGGCCAGCTGGCCATCGCCGACATCAGCCTTTGGGAGCTGGCCCTGCTGCACGAACGCGGGCGGCTGACCCTCCCGGAAGCCGTACCCCCGGCCCTCTACCTGCGCCGGCTACTTGAAGCATTGCGGCTGGAGGTGCTGCCGATCACCGCCGAGATCGCCCTGCTCTCCCGGGGCCCCCATTTACGAGGTGTTGACCAGGCCGGTCGCCTCATCGCCGCCACGGCCCTGCAGGGCCGGCGGCCCCTGATCAGCGCCGACGAGAAGCTCCGCGCCATTCCGGAGCTGGAGACGATCTGGTGAGCACCCCCGACCGGAGCCGCCCCTCCCCCCTCACGATCCGCCCCCTGCAGAGCGCCGACATCGCCACCATCACCGGCTGGGCCCGCCAGGAGGGCTTCGCGCCGGGCGTGGGCGATGTGGCCATCTACCGCCAGACCGACCGCCAGGGGCTCTGGGTGGGCTGGCTCGGCGACGAGCCGGTGGGGTGCATCGCCGGGGTCCGCTACAACGCCTCCTACGGCTTCATCGGCCTGTTCCTGGTGGTGCCCGCCCAGCGGGGCCGGGGCTACGGGGTGCAGCTGTGGCGCCACGCACTCCAGCACCTGGCCGACGTGCCCTGCATCGGCCTCGAGGCCGCCCCGGACCGGATCGACGACTACGCCGGCTGGGGCTTCGCGCCCGCCTCCCCCACCACCCGCTGGCAGCGGCTCGTCGACGACAGCGGCGCAGCCCCGCCGGCCGCCGCCCCGGAGCCCCCCTGGTGCCTGCTGGAGGGCGGTGCCATCCCGGCGACGGCTGTCCAGCGCTTCGATGCCGAGCGGGAACCCTCGCCCCGCCCCCACTTCCTGCGCCAGTGGCTGCGGCATCCGGCCGGCACGGTGCTGGCCCTGGTGGATCGCGGCGGCGCCTGCCACGGCTTCGGGCGGGTGCGGCCCTGCCTGTTGGCCGATGGCGAGGGCTGGCGCGTTGGGCCCCTGGTGGCCGACAGCCCTGCCGCCGCCCGGGCCCTGCTGGAGGGCCTGCTGCAGCGCCATCCCGGCACGGTGCTGATCGATGCCCCCGGCGCCAATGCCGCCGCCGCCCCGCTGCTGGCGTCGCTCGGGTTCGCCCCCGTCTCCCGCACCCTGCGCATGTACAGGGGCGTGCCGCCGGCGGTGTCGCTGGCGGACGTGTACGGGCTGGCCTGCCTGGAGCTCGGCTGAGCACCCAGCACCGCGATGGCTCCCCTACCTTCGGTGCCATGGCGTCGCGCCCCACCACCCCACTCCCCGGCCTGGTGCTGCTGTCGCTGGCCCTGGCGGCCCCGCTGGCGGCCGGGCGCCTGCGGGCCGCGCCGATCCCCCTGATGGAGCCGGCGGGCATGGACCTGCTGGTGGCCAGCGGCGAGCGGGCCGACTACGGCCCCCTGGCCGAGCAGTTCCTCACCCAGGCCAACCTCGCCTACTGCGGTGTGGCCAGTGCCGCCATGGTGCTCAACAGCCTGGCCGTGCCCGCCCCCGCCGTGCCGGGTTACGGGCGTTACCGCTTCTGGACCCAGGAGAACGTCTTCGAGGTGCCCGCCGGCCGCACGGTGGTGAGCGCCGAGGTGGTGCGGCGCCAGGGCATGACCCTGGCCGAGCTGGCCGGCCTGCTGGCGGCCCACGGGGTGGCGGCCGAAGCGATCCACGGCGACCAGCTCAGCCTGGAGCAGTTCCGCACCCTGCTGCGCGCCAACCTCAGCCAGCCCGGCGACCGCCTGCTGGCCAACTACCTGCGCCCCTCCCTCGGCCAGGCCGGCGGCGGCCACATCGCCCCGCTGGCCGCCTTCCACGCCCCCTCCGACCGGGTGCTGATCCTCGATGTGGCCCGCTATCGCTACCCCTCGGTGTGGGTCCCCGTCGCCGACCTCTGGCGCGCCATCCGCACCCTTGATTCCACCTCGGGCCGCAGCCGCGGCCTGGTCACGATCCGACGAACATCCGGCGCGTGATCCCGATCAGGAGACGTCAGATCGGCGCCCACGACATCGAGAAAAGGCTCAGGAACTGGAAGAAAAAAGACTGTTCCAACGACGCGAAAGTCTTCTGGAGATCTGGCTCGTCCCTTTGGAAAGCGCCCGAAGCGGATAGCCATTCAAGGCGGCCAACAGGCAGCACCGGAGCCCATGGAAAAGATCATTGTTGTTGAAGTAAGATGCGGCGAATCTAAGCTGATTGGTTCCATGGACCCTACGGATCGGTGGAACAAGATCCCGCATCGCTGCGCCATAGCGTGAGTAAAAGCCTTCCACGCGGGACATCACACTTCGTTCCCTGAGCCGAAGATTCCTGGGACTGGTCAGCTGATCAGCCGATCCCTCATTCTTGATCACGAGGGGCAGCTCGGTGAAGACCGTGGTGAATCCGGCTCCCAGGCAACGCAGATACAGATCAATGTCACCGCCAACCCGGTGACGCTCCTCGAAGAGACCGACGTCGTCAAAGACACGACGGCAGAGCAGCAGGGCCGAGGGACCGGAGCGCAGAAAATGCCTGCCGATGAGCAACGTTTGATGCATCGGCGACATGTAGCGATCCAGATCAGGGGTCTGGGAATCAAACTCCGATTGACCGTTCCAGCGCACCTCCACGCCGCTGAGGGCCATCGAATGGCCTGGCTGCCTCTGCAGCGATGAGATCTGAACCTTCAAGTAGTCCGGTCTCCAGAGATCATCGGAATCAAGAAAAGCAATGTATTGCCCCCGGGCAACGCGAAGGCCATGATTTCGTGCGGCACCATGGCCAACGTTGGTGTTCAGGCTGATCAGTCGCACATCCGGATAGTTCTGCTGAACAAAGTTGACGGTATCGTCCTGCGAACAATCATCAACAACGATGATTTCCACGGTGCCGTCATACGTTTGAGCACAAACAGATTGCAGTGCCTCATTCAGCTTGTGGGCGCGATTGTATGTGGGCAGAATGACAGTGACATCGATATCAGCCATTCGTCTACGTGTTTCTGGTTTGCTGACCCTCTTGTCTGGAGTCCAATGGCTCCAGAGCTGAGGCTGTGATCGCCTTCTGGATGCACGGCATGCAGGCTCCCTCGGCCCCAGGCCAATGGACATTCAGCAGGCGCGCCAAGGTAGGTGCGAAATCGAGGGCTGAGATGGGTTGACTGATGGCTCCCGATGACACTCCCGGCCCCGTCACAAAGACAATGCCTTCCGGCTTGTGATCTCCGGTACGGACACCGGAATAGGCATTGTGGAGCCGACCGATCTTCGCGGACTCAATCGAACGCGGGGACTCCTTTCGATTCCACTCCACGATCAGATCCGGGAGATCGGCGAGGTGATGGCCCTGGTAATGGTGGGAGGTGCGCAGGACCTCCTTCACCACAGGCTCCCCTGTTTCAACATAAACAATCGCCTTCAGATCCTGCACCAGCTGCTGGCAGACCTGCTCATACTGCTCACCCATTGACACCTTTCCCCGCGGCTCTCTGCCAACCACATTGATGCGGATCGCTCCACAGGCGTCGTTGTTGCTCAGCATGAAGTACCGGCGGTCCTCCACATGAAGCGTCACTGCCGCGAAGTCGGGCACGGGAAACTCCAGGCCTGGGTCCAGGAACTTTCTGAATCGCCACCACAGCAGCTCGGGGCTTCTTGCATAGGTCCGAAGCTTCCTGGCAAGGCGATCAGCCAGGCTCGAAGATGCTGGTGTGGGCCGCTTGGCTGCATCGTGGTGATCCAGACGCAGGAGGATGCGCTCCAGGAAGGAATTCACCCCATCCTGCGGACCCATGCCATGACTGCTGTAGACAAAGACGTAGCTGTCCTTGTCCACTTCCGAAATCAGGCGTCCGATGGAAGCATCCAGCGCCCTGTAGCCCGCCAGCAGGGGATCTCCAAGCGACGCAGCCAGGAGCGGATCATGATCAGCATGCCTGGAATCATGGAGATGCCAGCATTGATGGCCCACACAATGGGGCTCGGTGAAGACGGTGAGAAACAGATCCCAAGGTCCCTGTCGTAAATACTTGGTCGAGAGTTTTTCCTTGGAATTGGTTCGCGCGATCATGGCCTCCACGAACTGCTGGAAGCCCTCGGGCGTTCGTTCGATGTCGTTGCACCGGGGAATCGGATTCTTTCCAAACTCAGCTTCCACCTCGGAGGCCAACCTGACAGGGTAGGCGTGGAAGACATCCTGCTTGTTGGCTTTGTGCACGCCCCAGTCCGTGATCTGCATGCCATTGAGCCGCTCCGACGGGGGCGTCAGGGGGACATCGATGATGGCCACCCGTTTGCCTGCTGAACTCAGAACATCCCAGAACCGCTCACCCTCAAGATCAAAGCTGTTGTGGCGGTAGGTTTCATAGGTTCCAGTTCGTAGCTGGCTGAAGTTGTAGCGGCCATGGCGGGCAGCTGAGACACCTGTGGCGAACGACGGCCACACGGCGCCCACATAGAAGCCGACAGGCGTGGTGGTGACACCCCAGGCCGATTGTTCCAGCAAGTGTGAAAAGGTCGGCAGCAGGCCCATGGACGACCACTGCAGGATCAGATCTTTATCTGCCGAATCGATGCCAATGAACAGAATCCGGGTGGGGCTGGCCACGGCAGATCAGAGGCGAACGTCCACGTGAAGCGTTGAGGCCAGCCTAGGGCTGGACAGGATGGCTTCAACGTGCTGGGCCCCGTTGCACTGGTTTCCTGCGATCAGGAAACCATGGGGCGAACATGCATTCCGGCAGCCGGATCAGCGTGGCTCCCGTGTGGGCACCAGCGCAGGGTCAACCGCCTCCAGGAACCGTTCCGCCACCCGGTCCCAGCGGAAGGGCGCCACGTGCCCGCGGCCGTAGGCGCGGCAGCGGGCCTGCAGTTCGGCATCGGTGAGCAGCTTGAGAAGAGCCTCGGCCAGGGCCGCCGGATCCCGCGGCGGCACCAGCAGCCCGGCCCGGCCGTGGGGCACCACCTCGGGGATCGCCGTGGCCGTGGTGCTCACCACCGGCAGCCCACTGGCCATCGCCTCGAGGAACACGATGCCGAAGCCCTCCTGGATCGACGGCAGGCAGAACACCGCGCTGCGGCGGTACCAGTCCCGCACCGCACCGTCGTCGGGCAGGGCCCCCAGCAGCTGCACCACCGCCCCCAGCTCCAGCCGCTCCACCAGCTCCCGCAGGGCCCCGTGCTCCGGCCCGTCGCCGATCACCACCAGCCGGGCCGTCGGCAGCCGCTGGTGCACGGCCGCGAACGCCGTGATCAGATCGGCCACCCGCTTGCGGGGGTACTGGCGCGCCACGCACAGCACCGTGTGGGGCTCGCGGGCCCCATCCAGGACGGCCAGGGCGGCAGGGTCTTCAGCCGCGGGATTCCAGAGCCCGGTGTCGATGCCCTCCGGCACGAGTCGCAGCCGCTCGGCCGGCACGCCGTAGTGGGCTTCGATGCGCTCGCAGCAGTAGCGGCTGGTGGAGAGCACCAGGGGTGCCCGGCGGGCGTTGAGGCGCTCCAGCCGCGACAGACCCCAGAGCATCAGCCGGGGCCAGCCGCTCTCGCAGCGCGACTCCTCCGCCAGCACCCCCTTGATGCAGCACACGTAGGGCACCGGGCAGCGGTGCGCCACCCGGAAGCCATCGATGTCGAAGCCCACCACCAGGTCGTAGCGGCCCTCGGCGGCCGCCAGGCGCCGGGGCAGGGTGAGGTTGAACCAGAGGCGGCGCAGCAGCAGATTCCGCGGCCAGGCCCCCTCGGGCACCAGCCGCTCCACCGTGTGGCCCCGGGCGACCAGGGCACCCGCCAGGCCGCCGATCGCCGCCGCCGTGCCGCTGCCCTCGGCCACGTCCTGCAGCCAGGAATCGAGAAAGGCGATGCGCATGCTGGGGCCGGCCGCCGGGCCTACACCCGCGCCGCCAGGCCGGTGGGCTCGAGCATCAGCTTGCTGTTGCGCACCTCGTCATCCATCTCGATCGGGTACTGGCCGTCGAAGCAGGCGGTGCAGAAATGGCTCGAGTGGGCCTGGGCCGCCTCCACCATGCCGCCCTTGGTGAGGTAGGCCAGCGAATCCACCCCCAGGTGCCGCTCGATCTCCTCCAGCGTCAGCCGGGCGGCGATCAGGTGGTCCTGGGTGTCGGTGTCGATGCCGTAGAAGCAGGGGTGGGTGACGGGCGGTGAGCTGATCCGCATGTGCACCTCGGTGGCACCGGCATCCCGCAGGGCCTGCACCAGCTTGCGGCTGGTGGTGCCGCGCACGATGGAGTCGTCGATCACCACCACCCGCTTGCCGAAGAGCACATCGGGCAGGGGGTTGAGCTTCACGCGGATGCCCGCCTCCCGCATCGCCTGGGTGGGCTGGATGAAGGTGCGGCCCACGTAGCGGTTCTTGATCAGGCCATCGGCGAAGGGGATGCCACTCACGTGCGAATAACCAATCGCCGCCGGGATGCCCGAATCGGGCACGCCAATCACGATGTCGGCCTCCACGGGCGTTTCCCGGGCCAGCACCTCACCGATCCGCACCCGGTAGCTGTAGAGCGACTCGCCGAAGAAGCGGCTGTCCGGCCGGGCGAAGTAGATCATCTCGAAGACGCACAGCTTGGGCGGCTCCTCGCACCAGCGCTGCCGCTCGGGGATCGGATCGGCCTGGCGGAAGTGGATCAGCTCGCCGGGCTGCACGTCATCGACGAAGCTGGCGCCGATGATGTCGAGGCCGCAGGTCTCGCTGCTGGCCACCCACTGGCCCTGCTCCGGTTCGCCCAGCAGGCCGAACACCAGCGGCCGGATGCCGTGGCCGTCGCGCAGGGCGAACAGGCCGTCGGGGGTGCCGATCACCAGGCTGAAGGCGCCGCGGCAGCGGCCGGCGGCCTTGCGGATCGCCGCGTTCCAGCCCAGGCCGGAATCCACCGCCTCCTGCAGCGCGAAGGCGATCAGCTCTGAGTCGGTGGTGGAGGTGAACTCTCCAGCCATGTGCGCGAGCGAGTCCCGCAGCTCCGCCGCATTCACCAGGTTGCCGTTGTGGGCCAGGGCCAGGGGCCCCAGGCGCGTCATCAGCACCACGGGCTGGGCATTGCAGACCTTGCTGCTGCCGGTGGTGGAATAGCGGTTGTGGCCGATCGCCAGCTGGCCCGGCATCCGCTCCAGCACCTCCTGGTCGAACACCTGGCTCACCAGGCCCATGTCCTTGTGCAGCCGCACCTTCACATCGTCGAAGACGGCGATGCCCGCCGACTCCTGGCCGCGGTGCTGCAGGGCGTAGAGCCCGAAGTAGGTGAGGTTGGCCACTGCCTGACCCGACGCCAGCACGGCGAACACGCCGCAGGCCTCCTCCGGCTTGTCGGGGCGCTCACTGGCGAGGTCGTCCTGGCCTTCGGCGGTGCTGGTCAGGGAAGCGTGCGCATCGCGGTGATCGGCGAAGGGCACGGGAGGTTCAGACCAAGGACCGGCTTCATCTTGGCCCATTACCTGTCGGGTGGGGGGCCGGCCTTGCCCAGGCGGGCGGGGATCGCCTGCTCGTAGGTGTGGCGCAGCGGCTCCACCGCCAGCGCCAGCAGGGGCTCGCCGCCCCGGGCCAGCACCAGGCGGGAATCCGCCGAAACCGTGCCCAGGCGCTCGGCCGGCACGGGCTCACCCGCCTCGGACGCCGCCGCCAGGGCCTCCCGCCAGGCGGCCTCCTGCTCCGGCGCCACGCTCACCAGCACCCGGGCCCCGCCTTCGGCGAACAGCAGCCGGTCGGTGCGTCCCGCGCCGGCGGGCAGATCCACTGCGGCCCCCAGGCCGGAGGCGATGCAGCTCTCCGCCAGCGCCACCGCCAGGCCGCCGTCGGAGAGGTCGTGGGCGGAGCGCACCAGACCCGCGGCGATGGCCTGGCGCAGGAAGCCCTGCACGCGCCCCTCCAGGGCCAGATCCGTCAGCGGCGGGCGGCCCGTGAGCCGGCCGTGCACCACCTCCAGGTAGCTGCTGCCCCCCAGCCCCAGGCGCTCGTCACCGTTCTCATCCAGCGGTACCCCCAGCAGCCAGATGGCATCGCCGGCCTGGCGCCAGGCCAGCCCCGTCACGTGGGCCAGGTCGTGCACCAGCCCCACCATGCCCACCACCGGGGTGGGGTGGATGGGCTGCATGCGGCCGTCCGGCAGGCGGGTCTCGTTGTACAGCGAGACGTTGCCGCCGGTGACCGGGGTGGCCAGGGCGCTGCAGGCCGCCGAGAGGCCCCGGCAGGCCATCGCCAGCTGCCAGTAGCCGGTGGCGGTGTCGGGGGAGGGGAAGTTGAGGTTGTCGGTGACCGCCAGGGGTTCGGCGCCCGTGCAGGAGAGGTTCCGGGCCGCCTCCGCCACCGCCGCCATCGCGCCCCGCTCCGGATCGAGGGCCACCCAGCGGTTGGGGCAGTCCACCGTGGCTGCCACGCCGCGGGTCGCCGCCTCCATGGCCCCGGGCCCCTGCTGGGGCCGCAGCCGCACCACTGCCGCATCGGCGCCGCCGGGCAGCACCACGGTGTTGGCCTGCACCTGGTGGTCGTACTGGCGGTACACCCAGCGCTTGCTGGCGATGGTGGGGTCATCCAGCAGGCGCAGCAGCGCGTCGCCCCAGCCCAGCGCTCCGTCGGCCAGCTCCAGGCCGCCGGCATTCGAGGCCGCCGGCAGCTGGGCTTCGCTCCACGTCCAGTGGGCCTGGATCTCGGCCGGGGGTTCGGCCAGCAGTTCGTGGTGGTTGATCGGCGTGTCGTCCGCCAAGGCGCTGGCGGGCACCTCGGCCGCCACCTCGCCATGCTGCAGCACCCGCACCACGTTCTCCTCCAGCACCCGGCCCACCACCGCCGCCTGCAGGCCCCAGCGGCGGAAGCGCTCCATCAGCGGCTCCTCCCGCCCGGCCGCCACCACGAACAGCATCCGCTCCTGGGATTCGCTCAGCAGGAACTCGTAGGCGCTCATGCCGCTCTCCCGCGCCGGCACCCGGTCCAGATCCAGTTCGATGCCCAGGCCCCCCTTGGCGGCCATCTCCGAGCAGCTGCAGGTGAGGCCGGCGGCGCCCATGTCCTGGGCCGCCACCACATCGCCGCTCTGGAAGGCCTCCAGGCAGGCCTCGATCAGCCCCTTCTCCAGGAACGGGTCGCCCACCTGCACGGCGGGCCGGTCGTCGAGGGAGGCCTCGGTGAGCTCGGCGCTGGCGAAGCTGGCGCCGCCCATGCCGTCGCGGCCGGTGGTGCTGCCCACGTAGACCACCGGATTGCCCACGCCCACCGCCCCGGAGCAGACGATGTCGTCGGTCTCCATCAGGCCCAGGGCCATGGCGTTCACCAGCGGGTTGCCGCCGTAGCTGGGGTCGAACGCCACCTCCCCGCCCACCGTCGGCACGCCGACGCAGTTGCCGTAGTGGGCGATGCCGGCCACCACCCCCTCCATCAGGCCCACGTTGCGCTCGTCCTCCAGGGGCCCGAAGCGCAGGGCGTTGAGCAGGGCGATCGGGCGGGCCCCCATGGTGAAGATGTCCCGCAGGATGCCCCCCACCCCGGTGGCCGCCCCCTGGAAGGGCTCCACCGCCGAGGGGTGGTTGTGGCTCTCGATCTTGAAGGCCAGCCGCTGGCCCTCGCCCAGGTCGACCACACCCGCGTTCTCGCCCGGCCCCACCAGGATGCGGGGGCCGCTGGTGGGGAACTGGCCCAGCAGGGGGCGGGAGTTGCGGTAGCAGCAGTGCTCCGACCACATCACCCCGAACATGCCCAGCTCGGCCCGGTTGGGGGGTCGGCCGAGGCGACGCACGATCTCGTCGTAGTCGCCCTGGCTCAGGCCCTCCTTGCGCAGGGCCTCGGGCACCGAGAAGGACGGGGTCGACACAGGAACCACCGGGGGGCGCGGCAACGGCCCTCCAGTATCAGATCCAGGGGTCGTCGTCCCCGTGGGGCTCCCGGCCCCGGTAACGGTCGCGGCGCGGCGCCGGCTCCACCGGGGGCGCTTCCCGGGTCTCCCGGAACTCCCGGGGCGGTGCCTGGGGCTCCTCCTCCTCGGGCCAGTCCTCGAGGGGGTCGGGTTCGTCCGGCTCGCCGGCGTAGGGCTCCTGGGGATAGGGGTCGGCCCCGGCGGGGTCATCGTCGTAGGGGTCGCGGCGCTCCCGCGCAGGGTCCGGGTCCAGGTCGGGCCAGGGCCGCTCCTCGCGGAAGGCATCCGGCCAGGGGGGCTCCTCCAGCCAGCCCTCCAGCCGCTCCTCAACGCGGCCGCCCACCTCCTGCACCTGCTCCTTCCAGCGCCGCGAGCGGCGCAGCAGCTGCTGGCGCACGCTGGCGCGGGCCACCGGCAGGTCGTCGAGACCCCGCAGGGCGGTGAACACCCGGCCGGGCTGCTGGTCGACGATCCGGTCGGGGCTCAGGCGCCAGCGGCTGGTGCCCGGCAGCCGCGGGTCGCTGCGGGCCACCAGGTAATGCAGGATGCGGCCGCTGCGCAGCTCCACGGCGGCGTCGGCCACCAGCCCCAGGGGCACGTCATCGGCGCCGGTGAGGGCCGCATCGATCAGGGTGGGCAGCCGCTCCAGGGTGGCGGCGTCGGTCTCCGCCGGCTCCCCCTTCACGAACACCTCCTGCTCCCCCAGCCCCCGCAGCTGATCCAGCCGCCAGACGAGCCGCTTCTGGGCGAAGGCCGAGGGCCGGCTGGCCCAGCCCAGCAGCCGGTGCACCGGCGGGTGCATCCAGGCCAGCACCCCGGCGCCCCGCTCGAGGCCCTGATCGCACCGCACCTGCCGCCGCAGCAGATCGCTCAGCAGCAGCTGGTCGGGAAGACCCACGGGCTCAGCTGGTGCGGATCTGGACGGGCATCACCAGGTAGGTGAACGCCTCATCGGCCCCCACCGGCGCCAGCACGGCCGGGGTGGTGGCGGCGTTGCACTGCAGCACCACCTGGTCGGAGCCCATGGCCTTGAGGCCATCGAGCAGGTAGCGGACGTTGAAGGCGATCTCGATCGCCTCCCCCTCGATCGTGGCCGCCAGCGATTCCGAGCCGCTGCCCACGTCCTGGGCGTCGGCCCGGATCGTGGCCGTGCCGGCGCCCGGGTCGGCGCTGATCTTGACCACGTTGTTGTGCTGGTCGGCCAGCACCGCCACCCGCTCGAGGGCGGCGATGAAGGCGCGGCGGTCGAGCACCATGCGGCGCTGGAAGGAGGCCGGGATCAGCTGGCGGTAGTTGGGGTAGGTGCCGTCGAGGCTGCGGCTGGTGAGCACCTGGTCGGCGGAGAGCACCACCACCTGGCCGCGCTCGCAGAACAGGCTCAGGGGCTCCTGGGAGCCGCGGCCCGAGAGGATCCGCTCCAGCTCCCGCAGGGATCGGGCCGGCACGGTGACGGCGAAATCCTCGCCATCGGCGGCCGGCTGGTCGGTGGCCTCCACCGCGTGAGAGAGGCGCTGCACCGCCAGGCGGTGGCCGTCGGTGGCGGCGCACTCCAGGCCTTCGCCGTCCAGGCGCAGGTGGACCCCCGTCAGCAGCTGCTTGTTCTCATCGGGGCTGCTGGCGAACAGGGTGGCCCGCAGGCCCTTCACCAGGGCCTCGGCGTGGAAGCGGATCGGCGTGCCGCTCTGGGCCAGGGGCAGGTCCGGGTAGTCGTCGGCGGGCATGCCCCGCATCCGGTAGCTGCCGGAGAGGTTGGTCAGCTCCAGCTGCTCCTCGCCCTCGGGGCAGCTGAGGCTGATGGGGCTGTCGGTGGCCAGGCGGGCCACGATCTCGCCGAACATCTTCGCCGGCAGGGTGATGGCGCCGCTGGTCTCGACGGCGGCGGGCAGGCTCGTCTGGATGCCGAGGCTGAGGTCGAAGCCGGTGAGGCTGAGGCGGCCGGTGCCCGCGTCGGCGGTGAGCAGCACGTTGGCCAGCACCGGATGGGTGGGGCGGGTCGCCACCGCCCGGCTGACCAGCTGGAGGCTGGCGCTGAGTTCAGCCTGGGAGCAGACCAGCTTCATGGCGGGGGCCGGCGAGGGCGGCACGGCGTTCGTGAGGCCCCACGGTTTCACAGGGCGCGCCAAAGCGCAACGGGTGGTCTCCCGACTGTTCAGAGGATCAATCAAGGATTGAGAAGAAGAAAAACAGCCCGTCGCAGTAGGAGCGGGGGAAAACGGGTAAACAGGCTGTCTTCCCTTGGCACCACTGGTGTCTGCTGGGCGGATGGCTGGGGAATGGGGCGCAGAAATGGGCCATTTCGAGGGGTTTTCCACCGATTCCCGGGCCTGGGGAAACCGTGGACCGGCCACGGGGGATGTCCCTCCCCACCCTCTCCCGGCCGGTGGTGGGGAATGTCCCAGGATTTCCCCAGACGGTTGGCCCGGCGTCAGCGCCCGTGAGCGCGGCGTCAGGCGATCAGAAGCCCATCACCTTGGCGACGGTCTCGGTTTCGGGGGCGATGCCGGTGTGGAAGGTGGCGTCGTTGTTCTCGATCGCCGTCGTCGGGTCCTTGAGGCCGTTGCCGGTGAGCACGCACACCACCGTGGCGCCGGCCGGCACCTCCTCCCGCCGCTTGATCAGGCCGGCCACCGAGGCGGCGCTGGCGGGCTCGCAGAACACCCCTTCCCCCTGGCCCAGCAGCTTGTAGGCCTCGATGATCTCGGCGTCCGTCACCGCCATGAAGTCGCCGTTGCTTTCGCGGCGGGCGTTGAGGGCGTTCTCCTTGTTCACCGGATTGCCGATCCGGATCGCCGTGGCGATCGTGTCGGGCTGCTCCACCGTGTGCCCCAGCACCATCGGTGCGGCGCCGGCGGCCTGGAAGCCCATCATCCGCGGCAGCACCGTGCTGTGGCCCGCCTGGCGGTACTCCTTGAAGCCCATCCAGTAGGCGCTGATGTTGCCGGCGTTGCCCACCGGGATGCAGAGCCAGTCGGGGGCCTCGCCGAGGGCGTCGACCACCTCGAAGGCGGCCGTCTTCTGGCCCTGCAGCCGGTAGGGGTTGAGGGAATTGACCAGGGTGACCGGGTAGCGGTCGGCCACGTCGCGCACGATCGCCAGGGCCCGGTCGAAGTTGCCCTGCACCGCCAGCACCTCGGCCCCGTAGAGCAGGGCCTGGGCCAACTTTCCCTGGGCCACGTAGCCGTCGGGGATCAGCACGAAGGCCCGCATCCCGCCCCGGCGCGCGTAGGCCGCCGCCGCCGCCGAGGTGTTGCCGGTGCTGGCGCAGATCACCGCCTCCGAGCCTGCCTCCTTGGCCTTGCTGATGGCCATCGTCATGCCCCGGTCCTTGAAGGAGCCGGTGGGGTTGAGGCCGTCGTACTTGAGGAACACCTTGACGCCGCGGCCCACCCGTTCGG
Source organism: Cyanobium sp. Lug-B (assembly GCF_024345635.1). Classification (NCBI taxonomy): domain Bacteria; kingdom Bacillati; phylum Cyanobacteriota; class Cyanophyceae; order Synechococcales; family Prochlorococcaceae; genus Cyanobium; species Cyanobium sp. Lug-B. The sequence continues at coordinate 29,629 of NZ_JAGQBM010000016.1, read as the reverse complement.
CGATCACCGGCGCCGGAATCAGGGGGGTGGCCCCCTCCCGCAGGGTCACCACCGGCGTGGCGTCACTCACGGGCAGCCAGCTGCGGTACGCCTCGATCAGTCCCGGCCAGTCCTGCATGGTGGGCTGCCGGCCCAGGCGTCGCAGGGCTCGTAGCAGGGGCACGGGGGACAGCGGCGTGGCTGACGTCAATGTAGGGCTCCGGTCTGGGGCGTCAGGGGGCGGGGGCGGCCGGCGTGGCGGGTGCCGGCGCCGGGGTCGCCTGGGGTTCGCTGCCCCGCAGCCCGTCCAGCGGCGACTCGGAGAAGAAGCGCACCAGTTCGCTGATCGAGGAGGCCTTGGACGCCAGCGCCATCAGGGCCGGGATGCTCACCTCCAGCTCCCGGGTCGGGTAGGCCCGCAGAAAGGTGATGGCCGACAGCGACCCCTTGCCCTCGTAGGTGCCCAGCACCATGGCGGAGCGCAGGGCGGGCACGCCGGCTTCCGGGGCCCGCAGGGGGAACAGGATCCGGGCCAGGCGGGCCAGGATCGCCTCACCGATGCGGGTGTTGAGCAGGCGGCTCATCAGCACGATCGGCAGCTTCACCGATTCGTTCAGAAGCTTGCTGACCTGCTTGGGGTCCTGGCGGCCGAGCCGCAGCACGTCGGCCAGCAGGCCGCGGGCCTCACCGGTGGTGGCCAGGTGCTCCAGGTCGGCCACCGGGATCGAGCGCCGGAAGGCCCCGCTGGTGAACACCAGGTTCTCGGTGGCCATGGCCGCGGGAGTCGCGCAGCACAGTCCCAGACCCAGGACAGCGGCCAGGAGCCTTCGCCGCTTGTTCACGCTTGTCTCCCTGTGGGTGCCGTTGACTCTACGGATCTCAGGCGCCGGAGACACCGGCGGCCTGACGCACCGCCGGCGTCACCAGCACATCGCGCAGCAGGTGCACCACGCCCCGCTCCGCCAGACCCTTCGCCACCTGCAGCCCCATGCGGCGCAGATCCGGTTCCCCCAGCACCCGGGGCAGGCGCTTCAGCAGCAGCGATGGCTCGAAGCCGGGCAGGTCGCGCAGGATCGCCAGCAGCTCCTGGATCGGCTCCAGATCCAGCAGCGGTGGGCCCGCCGGGGTGGGCGGCAGGGTCCGCAGCCCCGGCGGCAGCAGGCGGGTGGGCAGCCGCCGGCCGAGCCGCAGGGTGGTGTTCCAGGCCAGGGCATCCATCTGCTGCACCAGCGCATCGACGAGCTGCTGGCGCAGCAGCCCGCCGTTGGGGGAGAAGAGGAAATCCAGCACCTGGTCGAGCAGGCCGTCGAGGTCGAGCTGGTTCTGCAGCGAGGCACTGGCCACCAGGCTCTCCAGCCGCTGCCAGCGGAACTCGTCGCCGTCGTAGAGCATCTCCCGCAGGCTGCGCCGCAGGTCGGGATCGGGATCCTCCATCAGCCGGCGGGCGAAGTAGGGGTAGGCGGCGCCGAGGATCTTGAAGTCCGGGTCGACGCTCAGGGCGATGCCCTCGAGGGTGACCAGGGAGCGGATGATCAGGGCGTAGTACGGCGGCACCTGGAAGGGGAAGCGGTACATCACCCCGGAGAGGTCGTCGGTGACCGCCTTGAAGTCCATGCGGCTCACCCCCATCTCCAGGGCCTGGCCGAAGACCGTCTCGAAGGCCGGCACGATCGGCTCGAGATCCACCGCTTCCCCCAGGAAGCCCAGATGCACGAAATCCTTCGAGAGGGCGCCGAAGTTGCGGTTCACCAGGTGCACCACCGCCTGGATCAGCCCGGTGCGCGCCTCCCGGGACACCTCGCTCATCATGCCGAAATCCAGGTAGGCCAGGCGGCCGTCGGGCAGGGCCAGCAGGTTGCCGGGGTGGGGATCGGCGTGGAAGAAACCATCCTCCAGCAGCTGCTTCAGGCTGCAGTTGACGCCCACCTCCACCATGTCGTCGGGGTCGACCCCCAGGGCCCGGACCGCGTCGAGGTTGGTGAGCTTGACGCCGTCGATCCACTCCATCGTCAGCACCCGGCGGCTGGTGGCCTGGCGGTAGATGGCGGGGACGGCGATGCGGGGGTTGTGGCTGTGCAGGCGGGCGAAGGTCTCGGCGTTGGTGGCCTCGTTGATGTAATCCATCTCCTCGAAGACCCGCTTGCCGAGTTCATCGATCAGACCCACCAGGTCGCTCTTGATCACCCCCACATTCCGGTTCAGCCAGGCGGCGATGTTGCGGACGATGTAGAGGTCGAGGGTGATCTGCTCCCGCAGGCCGGGGCGCTGCACCTTCACCGCCACCCGTTCGCCGCTCATCAGCACGCCCCGGTGCACCTGGCCGAGGGAGGCGGCGGAGATCGGCTCCTTCTCCAGGGAGGCGAAGATCGTCTCCACCGGAGCGCCGAGGTCCTCCTCGATGCAGGCCATGGCCAGGGCGCTGTCGAAGCCCGGCAGCTGGTCCTGCAGCTGGGCCAGCTCCTCGAGCAGCACCGGAGGAATGATGTCGGGCCGGGTGGAGAGGGCCTGGCCCGCCTTGATGAAGGCGGGGCCGAGGGCCACCAGCAGCTCGGCGCACTCCCGGGCCCGTTCGCGCGCCCGGGCGGGGTTGGCCAGCTGGCCGGTGAACCAGTCGACGCCCACCCCCAGCAGGTAGAGGCCGATCGGCACCAGCGTCTGCCAGACCCGCCGGGCCAGGCGCATCGGGTGGCCGGCGTAGATGCGGGTGATGGCGGCCGGGTCGTAGCTGAGCAGGCCGGCCGCCTCCAGGAAGTCCCCCATCTCAACGCCCATCTCGACGGTGGCGCCCGGGCGCTCGGGGGTCGCGGCGGGGGCGGGGGGTGAGGAGACCATGGCTGGGGGGCACCGCCGCGGCGCCGGCAGGCGGAACCCCCTTCTAAACGAAAGTCACAGCCGCTACGGTCGGGCCACGTACCGATCGCTCGCCGGAGGCCTGGGTGCTCACGGGTCTGCGCCTCGAGAACATCGCCCTGATCGAGCGCCTGGAGCTGGTGTTCTCGGCCGGCTTCACCGTGCTCACCGGCGAGACCGGCGCCGGCAAGTCGATCCTCCTCGATGCCCTCGACGCCCTGCTCGGCGGTGCCCAGGGCAGCCAGGGGGCCCGCCTGCTGCGCCGCGGCGCCGAGCGGGGCCGTATCGAGGCCAGTTTCAGCCTGGCGGCCCCGGTGCGCGACTGGCTGGAGCGCCAGGAGCTCGAGGCCGAGGACGATGAGCTCCTGCTCAGCCGCGACTGGCGCCTGCAGGACGACCGTCTCACCAGCCGCCACCGGCTCAACGGGGTGGTGGTGAGCCGCAGCCAGGTGCTGGAGCTGCGCCCCCTGCTGCTCGACCTCACCGTGCAGGGCCAGACCCAGCAGCTGGGTCGCCCCGGCCAGCAGCGCCGCTGGCTGGATCGCTTCGCCGGCGAGGAGCTGGCCGCGCTTCTGGAGGCCACCCGCTCCGCCTGGCAGCTCTGGAAGGGGGAGGCCGACGCCCTGGCGCGGGCCCGTGCCGACCGGGAGCGCTTCGCCCGGGATCGGGAACGGCAGGAGGAGCTGCTGGCGGAACTGGAGGCGGCGGAACTGGACGACCCCGCCGAGCGCCAGCGGCTCCAGGGCGAGCAGGACCGGCTCGCCCACGGGGTGCGCCTGCAGGAGGGGGTGATGACCCTGATCGGCCGGCTGGTGGAGGGGGCCGAGGGGGCCCCCTCGGTGCTGGATCACCTGGCGGCCTGCGACCAGGAGCTGCAGACCATGGCCGGCCTCGACGCCGGTGTGGCACCGCTGCACGGGGCCTGCGCCGAAGCTCTGGCCAGCCTGCAGGATCTGGCCCGGGATCTGGATCGCTACGGCTCCCTGCTGGAGAGCGATCCCGACAGCCTGGCCCTGCTGCAGGAGCGCATGGCCCAGCTCAAGGCCCTGGAGCGCCGCCATGGCCAGACCCTGGCCGAACTGATGGCCCGGCGCGACGAACTGCGCGACCAGCTGGCCGGGGCGGATGCCGAGGCGGCCCTGGCGGGCCTGGAGGCCGCCGAAGCCGCCGCCCGCCAGCGGCGCGACCGGGCCAATGCCGTCCTCACCCAGGCCCGCAGCGCCGCCGCCCGCCTGCTGGAGGACCAGCTGATGGCGGCCCTGCGCCCCATGGGACTGGCCAATGTGCGCTTCAGCGTGGCCCTCGGCGCCGCCGAGCCCGGCGAGGAGGGGGCCGATGCGGTGCAGTTCCTCTTCTCCGCCAACCCGGGCCAGCCGCCGGCACCCCTGGCGGAAGTGGCCTCGGGTGGGGAGATGAGCCGCTTCCTGCTGGCGCTGAAAACCTGCCTGGCCGCGGCCGACCCCCACGTCACCCTGCTGTTCGATGAGATCGATGCGGGGGTGAGCGGCCGCGTCAGTGGTGCCATGGCCCAGCTGCTGCGGCGCCTCGCCGAGCAGCGCCAGGTGTTCTGCATCACCCACCAGCCCCTGGTGGCCGCCGCGGCCCAGCACCACTTCCGGGTCAGCAAGAGCGTCGAGGCCGGCCTCACCCACACGCGGGTGTCCCACCTGCGGGACACTCAGGAGCGCCAGGCGGAGCTGGCGGAACTGGCCGGCGGCGACTCCGGCGAGGCCCACAGCTATGCGGCCAGCCTGCTGGGGTCAGGGGCGGCGGCGATCAGTGGTGGAACCCCGAGGCCGTCGCTTCGCTGAGGGCGTTGTGGCCGGGGTGGCTGGCGAAGAAGTCGAGCGACTGGCGGATGTTCTCCAGCAGCAGATCGGCCAGATCGCGGCTGACGCCATGGCGTACCAGGATCCGTTGCACCGTGATGTCCTGGCAGTGGGCCGGCAGGCTGTAGGCCGGCACCTGCCAGCCGCGCACCCGCAGGCGATCGGCGAGGGCGTAGAGGTTGAAGGTCACCTCGCTTCCCTCCCGGATCCTCCAGGTGAGAGCGGGAATGCCCGTCTGGTCGTCGCCGCCGAACAGGATCTCGAACGGCCCCAGCCTGCCGATCTCCGCCGCCAGGTACTGGGCCGTGGCATAGCAGGCGGCATGCACCTTGCGGTAGCCCTCCCGGCCCAGGCGCAGGAAGTTGTAGTACTGACACACCACCTGCCCCCCCGGCCTGGAGAAGTTGAGGGTGAGATCGCGCATGTTGCCGCCCAGGTAGTTCACCCAGAACACCATCTCCTCCGGAAGATCGGCGGCCTGCCGCCACAGCACCCAGCCCACGCCCAGGGGCGCCAGGCCGAACTTGTGGCCGGAGGCATTGATCGAGCGCACCCGCGGCAGGCGGAAGTCCCAGACCAGATCGGGGGCGCAGAAGGGGGCCAGGAAGCCGCCGCTGGCGGCATCCACGTGGATGGGGATGTCGAGGCCGGTGCGGGCCTCCAGGTCATCGAGGGCGGCCGCCAGGGCCTCCACCGGTTCGTACTGGCCGGTGAAGGTGACCCCCAGGGTGGGCACCACACCGATGGTGTTCTCGTCGCAGTAGCCCAGTGCCGCCTCGGGGCTGAGGATCAGCTGGTCGGGCTGCATCGGGATCTCGCGGTGCTCGATGTCCCAGTAGCGGCAGAACTTGTGCCAGCAGATCTGCACCGGCCCGGTCACCAGATTGGGCCTGTGGCTGGGTTTCCCCTCCCCCTGGCGCCGGGCCTCCCAGCGGCGCTTCATCGCCAGGCCCCCGAGCATGGCGGCCTCGCTGGAGCCGGTGGTGGAGCAGCCGATGGCGCCGTCGACCGAGGGGGCATGCCAGAGATCGGCCACCATGCGGGCGCAGCGGGCTTCGATCTCAGCGGTCTGGGGATATTCGTCCTTGTCCTCGATGTTCTTGTCGATGCACAGATCCATCAGGGCATGGACTTCGTCCTCCACCCAGGTCTGGCAGAAGGTGGCCAGGTTCTGGCGGGAATTGCCATCCAGCATCAGCTCGTCGCGGATTGCGGCGAACACGGCGCGGGGATTGTGTTCCTGCCTCGGAAAATGGCTCTTGGGCAGGGTGACCGAGAGATCGGAGGAGGAGTAGATGTCGTCCTCCAGCGAGTACCGGGCTGCCGCTCTGTCGTGGAGGGTCATCGATCGCACCGGCGCTCACCTGGCCCGTCCAGGCTAGGAGCGCGCTGGGCCCGTGCCGCCCGCGTCGCCCCTCAGGGGGAAACGGCGCCGCCCCCGCCGGCAGGCGCTCCCCCGAACCGCCACCGCACACCACCGCCATAGGAGATCTCGTTGCCGTTGCTCCAGAAGGAGCCGCCCACATCGGCATACAGCGACAGGCTTTCTGACGCTTCGTACTCGACATTCAGGCCCACATCCAGGGCACTGGCGCCGCGGTTCTGACCCAGGAGGGTGAGCGATCCGGGTTCCGGAACCTGGGCGAAGGAGGCCGTAAGCTGGTGCTCCTCGTCGGCGTTTCCCATCACGTCGTACGCGTAACCGATGCTGAGTCGTGGAATCAGCCGCGACTGCTTCGACAGCCTAATCGGCACTTCCAGGGTTCCCCCGAGGCCCAGCACGAGCGAATCGGCCGTGTGACTGTTGACCGCCAGATTCAGGGAATCGGCGCCGGTTTCGTTGATGGCACCCTGGCTGTATCTGGCGTAGGACACGAGAGCCCGCGGCTTGAGCCGGATGGCGTCGCGCTGGGGGGCCGGTGGGCTGTCACGGTCACCGGCGGCGGGCTTGGCGGGGTTCAGAACCCAGTCGTATTCCGACGTCAGGGCCAGGGTGAGGCCGTTGCCGGCCCAGCGCGCCTGGGCGGTGCGATCAATCGTTCCGAACTGAATCGGACGATTGGATCGGTTCTGGAAACTGCTGTACCCGGCCAGGGCGGCAATCTTCCAGGCCGGTCCAGGGGAGTAGAGGCCATAGACGGCCCCTGAGTAGGTGTCCGCATCGATGCGGACGTTGCTGAACTGGTAGTTGGAAAGCCCGCTGGTTCCGTAGCCGAAGACGCCACCCACCCGCCAGTCGCTGGAGAGCCGGTACTCCAGACCGTAGGTGGACTGGAAGATCCTGTAATCCAGCGAGGCCAGGCCGCCGGTGCCCCTCAGTGACGCCTGGGTGTTGGAGGCCTCCAGCATCAGGGCCCAGCGGCGGCTGTCACCCTCGGAGCCGAAGGACAGCTTCCGGGTGGACAGGGCCAGGTCCAGGGCGTCCCGGCGGAAGCGCTCCAGGGTCTCCAGCCCGATCGACACCTGGCTGGCGTAGGGCTCGGCGATCACCTGCTGGAAGGACTGGTTGACCGCCGCCTGGGTGGGAAGCGCGTTCACCGCCGCCAGCACCCCATTGAAGTCGGCATTGCTGGTGGCTCCGATCACCGTCGGCACACCCGCCGAGCCCGTGACGACATAGGCGGTCACGCCCTGGCCGAGCCCCGCGGCGGCGGGCTGCTGGGGGCCAGGGGAATTGGCCAGGATGCTGGAGGCGGCGCTGCTGACGTTCGGATTCTGGGATGTGGGGACAGCCTGATAGTTGAGGATCAGAAGATCGGTCGTTCGGCCGATGCAGCGTGTGCCTGCATTGGCCCCATCCCAGTAGCAGAGATCCCAGGTGCCGCGCACCTGAAGGGGCCTGTAGCCATAGGCAGCCCCAAGCGGGGACTGCAGCAGGGCCGCCGCGGCATCGGCGTTCGGCTGACTTCCCCACCAGGCCGTGCTCTTCACCCTGGGATCGATGCCCGACGGCAGATCCGGTGCCTGGAAGAAATCGAAGTCGATCTGATACTGAACGCCATTGGCGCCGATGGTTGTGGTGGTGTCAGCCCTGGCAGGCAAGCCCATGCCGGCCAGCGGAAGGATGCTCAGCAGGCCATGAACAATCCATGGGGAAATCCCCAGCATCTTGCCGAGCATGACATCCGTAACCACCGCGAGAAACTCTATCGAGAGGACACTGGATGGACAGGAATGTAACGGAGTTCTGTTTCCTTCTCATGGCTAAATGTGGATGCCGATGTGAGAAAAACGCAAGTTTCATCATGGGCTAGCGGGACGCCCTGGGCTGGTCGCTGTAGAACGGAGTCATCTGCACCAGCGCCTTGGCCGGTCTGCAACCGCGGCAGCTGCTGGAGGCACCGGGTCTGCACACGGTTCTGCACACCGGGGCGTTCGGCCGGTGGGACAGCCTGGTGGCCCGCACCCTTGGCCATCACCGCAGCCGGCTGTTGCCCGGCTCGCCGCCGTTTGAGGCCCAGATCCGCTGCGGCGCCGTGGAGGAGTTCCAGGTGCTGCTGCTGCGCGGTTGCGGCCGGCTGGAACTGGAGCGGGAGCAGTGCGGCCACGGGGTGCTCTGGATCCCGCTCCAGGGGCTGACCCAGGAGTGGGTCAACGGTGTCGAGCGGGTGGCGGAACCGGGCATGGCCCTGCTGTTCCGCCCCGGGGATGCCATGCGGGGGTGCACCAGCGATGCCATCACCGGCCTCTCGATCCTGATTCCCGAGTCCTGTCTCCGGGGTGCAACGGCGCCTTCTCCCCTGCTCGACCAGGGCCACGCCAGCCGGCAGCTGATCGCGGCCGGGCTTCAGCTGGCCCGGGCCGCCGCCTGGGAGCTGGGGGGCTCGGAGCATGCCGCCGCGGCCGTGGCGGAGGCCCTGCAGCAGTGGGGCTACCCCCTCGACAGTGAACGGGGTCCTGAACGCATCACGGCCCGGCGCCGGCGCCAGGCCGTGGCTGAGGCCCGCGACTGGATGCGGGAGCACCTGGCCCACCGCTTCCGCATCGAGGAGCTGGGCCGGGCCATGGGCCTCTCGGTCCGGACCCTGCAGTACGGCTTCCAGGAGGAACTGGGGCGCTCGCCGATGGCGGAGGCCAGGCGCCTGCGCCTCTCCCGTCTGCGCCAGCTTCTGCTGGAGTCCGGCCAGGACCACCGCAGCATCGCCGAGCTGATGCAGGCCGCCGGACTCCTGGCCTGCGGCGCCACCGCCGCCGACTACCGCATCCGCTGGGGCGAATCGCCGCGCTGCACCCGTCGGCGACGGAGCCTGGAGCCGTGATGCCGGAACCCGCCATCAGTCCGCCCTCCGCAGCCCCGATGACCACGGAGGGGGCCTTTGCCCGCTTCGATGCCCTGCCGGCGGTGGAGATCGACGACCTGCTGGGGGCCTGGAGGGGGGAGAGCGTCCCCACCGGTCATCCGCTCGACGGTGCCCTGGAGGCCTTCCACTGGCATGGGAAGCGTTTCGACAGCGCCGAGGAGGTCCATCCGCTGGTGTTCCGCAGCCTCGGCGGCGGCCGCACCTGCCTGGAGCCGAGGGCCATGGGGCCCGGGCTGCGCCTCAGCGGGCGCGTGCCGATCCCGACCTCGCCGCTGGCCGGCCGCCTGTTCCAGCTGCTGCTGCCCCTGCTCAGCACCCGCCGCTCCCGGGCCCGGCTGCGGATGACCCGCTACCGCGGTGTGGTGAGCGCGACCATGCAGTACGACCACCTCCCCATCAACGATGTCTTCCGCAAGGTGGACGACGACACCGTGCTGGGGGTGATGGACCTCAAGGGCATGGAGACGCCCTTTTTCTTCCTGCTGCGCCGGGAAGGACCGCAGCCGTCACATTCCGTTACGATTTCAGTGGCGAAGGCCGTCTCCGGCTGATGGCTCTCCCCCGAACGCTTCTCGCTTCCTGATCACCATGCGCTGGACCGTCGCCGACATCCCTGACCAGTCCGGCCGCATCGCCCTGGTCACCGGGGCCAACAGTGGCCTGGGCCTGGAAACCGCCCGGGCCCTGGCGGCCCGGGGCGCCACCGTGCTGCTGGCCTGCCGTTCCCTCGCCAGGGCGGAGCAGGCCCGCGAGCAGCTGCTCACCGCCGCAGCCTCCACCGGCGCCCTCGACCTGGTGCCCCTGGATCTGGCCGATCTGGCCAGCGTGGCCGCCGCCGCCGCCACCGTCGCCGAGCGCTACGGCCGCCTCGACCTGCTGATCAACAACGCCGGCGTCATGGCGCCGCCCCGGACCCTCACCCGCCAGGGTTTCGAGCTCCAGTTCGGCACCAACCACCTGGGCCACGTCGCCCTCACCCTCGCCCTGCTGCCCCTCCTGCGCGACCGGCCCGGCGCCCGGGTGGTCACCGTCACCTCCGGGGCCCAGTACTTCGGTCGCATCGCCTTCGACGATCTCCAGGGCGAGCGCCGCTACGACCGCTGGCGGGCCTACGGCCAGAGCAAGCTGGCCAATGTGATGTTCGCCCTGGAGCTGCAGCGGCGCCTCGCCGAGCAGGGCGGCCCCGTCCTGTCGCTGGCGGCCCACCCCGGCTTCGCCCGCACCAACCTCCAGCCCGCCTCGATCGCCGCCACCGGCTCCTGGATCGAGCCCCTGGCCTACCGGCTGATGGATCCGCTGTTCCAGAGCGCCGCCATGGGGGCCCTGCCCCAGCTGTTCGCCGCCACGGCCCCCGAGGCCAGGCCGGGTGGCCACTACGGCCCCGACCAGTGGGGCGGCCTGCGGGGCTGGCCCACGGAGGTGCGCATCGCCCCGGCCGCCCTTGATGCCGACCAGTGCCGGCGCCTCTGGGACGTGAGCCTGGAGCTCTGCGCCGCCGCCGCCCCCTTGCCGGCCCTGGCCTGAGCCTGTCCCAGGGCCATCCCCCGTAGACTCATCGGCTGCCGACCGCCCCCCATGCCCCGTGCCCGCGTCGGATCCTCCAGCAAGAGCGCGGCTCCCGGCAACGGCACCTCCGGCAAGCTCCCGGAGGATGCCGCCCCCTCTCCCGACATCGCCCTGCGCACCCTCACCGGCGGCAGCCTCGAGGACGTGATCCGGGTCCGCGGGGCCCGGCAGCACAACCTGCGCAACGTCGATCTCACCATCCCGCGCAACCGGATGGTGGTGTTCACCGGCGTGAGCGGCAGCGGCAAGAGCTCCCTCGCCTTCGACACGATCTTCGCCGAGGGCCAGCGGCGCTACGTGGAGAGCCTCTCCGCCTACGCCCGCCAGTTCCTCGGCCAGGTGGACAAGCCGGACGTGGATGCGATCGAGGGGCTCTCGCCCGCCATCTCGATCGACCAGAAGTCCACCAGCCACAACCCCCGCTCCACCGTCGGCACGGTCACGGAGATCCAGGACTATCTGCGCCTCCTCTACGGCCGCGCCGGCGAACCCCACTGCCCCCAGTGCGACCGCTCGATCAAGCCCCAGTCCATCGATGAGATGGTGGACCAGATCCTCACCCTGCCGGAGGGCACCCGCTACCAGCTGCTGGCGCCGGTGGTGCGGGGCAAGAAGGGCACCCACGTGAAGCTGCTGGCCGGCCTGGTGGCCGAGGGCTTCGCCCGGGTGCGGATCAACGGCGAGGTGCGCGAGCTGGCCGACAACATCGAGCTCGACAAGAACCACGCCCACCACATCGAGGTGGTGGTCGACCGGCTGGTGGCCCGCGAGGGCATCAACGAGCGGCTCACCGATTCCCTGCGCACCGCCCTCAAGCGGGGCGAGGGCCTGGCCCTGGTGGAGGTGGTGCCCAAGGCCGACGAACCCCTGCCCGAGGGGGTGGAGCGCGAGCGGCTCTACTCCGAGAACTTCGCCTGCCCCGTGCACGGGGCGGTGATGGAAGAGCTCTCGCCCCGCCTGTTCTCCTTCAACAGCCCCTACGGCGCCTGCCCCGACTGCCACGGCATCGGCCACCTGCGCAAGTTCACGGTGGAGCGGGTGGTGCCCGATCCCTCCCTGCCGGTGTACGCCGCCATCGCCCCCTGGAGCGACAAGGAGAACAGCTACTACTTCTCCCTGCTGTTCAGCGTCGGCGAGGCCTTCGGCTTCGAACTCAAGACCCCCTGGAACCAGCTCACCGACGCCCAGCGCACGGTGCTGCTGCACGGCAGCCAGGAGCCGATCGCCATCAAGGCCGACAGCCGCTACCGCAAGAGCGAGGGCTATGTGCGGCCCTTCGAGGGGATCCTGCCGATCCTGGAGCGCCAGCTGCGCGATGCCAGCGGCGAATCCATGCGCCAGAAGCTGGAGAAGTACCTGGAGCTGGTGCCCTGCGCCAGCTGCCACGGCCTGCGGCTGCGCCCCGAAGCCCTGGCGGTGCGGGTGGGCCCCTATGCCATCCATGAACTCACCTCCGTGAGCGTGGCCGACAGCCTGGAGCGGATCGAGGCCCTGATGGGGGTGGGTGCCCATGAAGGGGCCGAGCCCCTGCTCAGCAGCCGCCAGATCCAGATCGGCGACCTGGTGCTGCGGGAGATCCGCATGCGGCTGAAGTTCCTGCTCGATGTCGGCCTGGATTACCTGAGCCTGGATCGGCCCGCCATGACCCTCTCCGGCGGGGAGGCCCAGCGGATCCGCCTGGCCACCCAGATCGGTGCCGGCCTCACCGGCGTTCTGTACGTGCTCGACGAGCCCAGCATCGGCCTGCACCAGCGCGACAACGACCGCCTGCTGGCCACCCTCACCAAGCTGCGCGACCTGGGCAACACCCTGATCGTGGTGGAGCACGACGAGGACACGATCCGCGCCGCCGATTACCTGGTGGACATCGGTCCCGGCGCCGGCGTCCATGGCGGCCACATCGTGGCCGAGGGCACCCTCGAGAACCTGCTGGCCGCCGAGGCTTCCCTCACCGGGGCCTACCTGAGCGGTCGCCGCTCCATCCCCACCCCCGCCGAGCGCCGCGATGCCGGCAGCCGCCGGCTCACCCTGGTGAACTGCAGCCGCAACAACCTCCAGGGCATCGACGTGGAGATCCCCCTCGGCCGGCTGGTGTGCGTCACCGGGGTGAGCGGCAGCGGCAAGAGCACCCTGGTGAACGAGCTGCTGCACCCGGCCCTCGAGAACCGCCTCGGCATGAAGGTGCCCTTTCCCACCGGACTCGAGGAGCTGCGGGGCATCAAGGCGATCGACAAGGTCATCGTCATCGACCAGTCGCCGATCGGCCGCACCCCCCGCTCCAACCCCGCCACCTACACCGGCGCCTTCGATCCCATCCGCCAGGTGTTCGCCGCCACGGTGGAGGCGAAGGCCCGCGGCTACCAGGTGGGCCAGTTCAGCTTCAACGTCAAGGGCGGCCGCTGTGAGGCCTGCAGCGGCCAGGGGGTGAATGTGATCGAGATGAACTTCCTCCCCGACGTCTATGTCCAGTGCGATGTCTGCAAGGGGGCCCGCTACAACCGCGAGACCCTGCAGGTGACCTTCCGGGGCCACACCATCGCCGATGTGCTGGAGATGACGGTGGAGCAGGCCGCCGAGGTGTTCGCCGCCATCCCCCAGGCCGGTGACCGCCTCAGCACCCTGGTGGACGTGGGCCTCGGCTACATCAAGCTGGGCCAGCCCGCCCCCACCCTCTCCGGCGGTGAAGCCCAGCGGGTGAAGCTGGCCACCGAGCTCTCCCGCCGCGCCACCGGCAAGACCCTCTACCTGATCGACGAACCCACCACGGGCCTGAGCTTCTACGACGTCCACAAGCTGATGGACGTGATGCAGCGTCTGGTGGACAAGGGCAATTCGATCCTGGTGATCGAGCACAACCTGGATGTGATCCGCTGCGCCGACTGGCTGGTCGACCTGGGGCCGGAGGGCGGTGACAAGGGGGGCCAGATCGTGGCCGTCGGCACCCCCGAAACCGTGGCCGAGAACCCTGCCAGCCACACCGGCCGCTACCTGCGGCACGTGCTGGAGCAGCATCCCCCCATCCCCCTCGCGGCCTGACCCATGGCTGAACTCACCCCCGCCCAGGCGGCCCTGCTGCGCATCGTCTGCACCGTCGCCTGGGCCGACGGCGAATGCTCCAAGGCGGAGCGGGAGCTGCTGGCCGAACAGATGGCCACCCAGCTGCACGGCGGCAGCCCCGAGAGCTTCGGCGACGCGCAGCTGGAGGCCTTCCTGGCCGAGCGGCTGCCGGTCTCCGGCCTGGACGACCTGGTCACCCAGCTCCCGGGCTCCGACGACCGCCAGCTGGCGCTGAAGCTCAGCTACATGATGGTGCGGGTGGGGCGGCGTTCCCCGGCGGAGCCCAGCATCAACGCCCAGGAACGGGTGGCCTACCGCCACCTGGTGGAGCTGCTGGGCCTGGAGGACGCCAGGATCCAGGAGATCGAGTGGGCGGCGGAGGCCGACCTGCCGAAAAAGGAGGGGCTGGCCCAGCTGCTGGCCGAGCTCACCGCCGGCTGGCGCAGCCCGGATGACGGCCGGGGCCCGGCCGCCTGAGGCCTCAGGGCAGGGGCTCCTCGCCGCTGCCGCCGGGGTAGGCCTGGTTGCTGTCGGGCATCCAGTAGCTGAGGTCGTTGTGCCAGTAGAGCCGGCCGGGCACCCGCTGGGTGCTCAGCTTGGTCTTGCCGAGGGCGGACATCAGCTGGGTCATCTCGATCGGCGAGAGGTCGGTGACCATGTCGTTGCCGGCGATCTCCAGCAGGGCCGGCAGCTTGGCGATCGTGGCCGGCTGGGCCAGTTTGCTGAACACCTGGGCCATCACCAGCCGCTGGCGCTCCATCCGGCCCAGGTCGCCCCGCTCGTCGTGACGGAAGCGCAGGAACCCCTCCAGTTCCTTGCCCTTCAGCAGCTGCTTGCCGGGGTAGAGGTCGATGTAGAGGCCCTGGGCGTTGTCGACGTAGTACATGCGCTTGGGCACATCCACCTCGACGCCTCCGAGGGCTTCGGCCACCTTGTTGACGGCGTCGAGGTTCACCTTGAGGTAGCGCTCCACCGGGGTACCCAGCAGGGTGCCCACTTCCGCCTTGGCGGTCTGGATGCCGCCGAGGGCGAACAGGGAGTTGGCCTTCACCACCCCCAGCTGGGGCGATTCGATGAACGTGTCCCGCGGCACCTGGGTGATGTGGGTGATGTCGCCATCGAGCCGCACGGTGAACATGACGTCGGTGTTCTCACCGACGGCATCGCGGCCGAGCACGAGGATCGGCCGGTTGTCGATCGTGAGGGGATTCAGCACCGCGCCGATGCCGCGCGAACTGGGAATCAGGCCCGCCAGGAAGGGGGCGATCCGGGCCGGCAAGGGGCCCGCCATCAAGGCTCCGACGGCGACACCGATGCCGAAGGTGACCAGGGGCCGACGCCGGGAACGCTGCGGGGCCGGGGGCCGCTGCTTCGGATCGGGCCGGGCGCCGGTCTTCTCCGGCAGCGCCACCGCCCCGAGTTCCCGCTTCTGCCGGGTCTTCCGGGAGCGAGCGAGCCTCGAGGGGGAATGGGCCTGGGTCATTGTGCTACCTGCAGGGGCGCACCATAGGGCTCAAAGCAGCGAAAATCCAGTGGTGGCGACGGTTTATCGGCTGGTCTGCACCTGCACGAGGGCCGCAGCCCCGTCGGCGCGCCGGCGGGCGTCCGCCTCATCGTCGCCGCGGGCCAGGGCCACCCCCAGGCGCCGCCAGGGCCGGGCCTCCGGTTTGCCGAAGATCAGCACCTGGGTGTCCGGCACCGCCAGGGCCTGCTCCAGCCCCCGGTAGGTGGGGCTTCCGGCACCCGGTGGCACGTCCGCTCCGGCCAGGATCACCCGTGAGGCCGCCGCTCCGAGGCTGCGGATCTCCGGAATCGGCAGCCCCAGCACCGCCCGCAGGTGCAGCTCGAATTCGCTCAGGTTCTGGCCCACCAGCGTCACCAGGCCGGTGTCGTGGGGCCGCGGCGACAGCTCGGAAAACACCACCTCCTCGGCGCCGGGCTCGCCGCAGAGGAAGAACTCCACCCCGAACAGGCCGGCGCCGCCCAGGTCGTCGGTGACGGCCTTCGCCATCGCCTGGGCCGCCGCCAGCTGCTCCTCCCCCAGCCGGGCCGGTTGCCAGCTGCACTGGTAGTCGCCCCGTTCCTGGATGTGGCCGATCGGCGGGCAGAACAGGGTGGGCCCCTGCCACTGGCGCACCGTCAGCAGGGTGATCTCCAGGCCGAAGCGCAGGAACTCCTCCACGATGACCCGCGCCCCCTCCCCGCGCGCCCCGGCCATGGCCGCCTCCCAGGCGGCTTCGATCTCCTCGGGGCCGTCCACGACGCTCTGCCCCTTGCCCGAGGAGCTCATCACCGGCTTCACCACCACCGGCCAGCCCAGGGGCGCCGCCGCCGCCGCCAGTTCGTCGGCGCTTTCGGCATAGGCGAAGCGGGCGGTGCGCAGCCCCAGCCCGCCGGCGGCCAGGTCCCGGATGCGGTCGCGATTCATCGTCACCGCCGTGGCCCGGGCGGTGGGAATCACCGTGAGACCCTCCGCCTCCAGTTCGGCCAGGGCATCCACCGCCAGGGCCTCGATCTCCGGAATCACCACGTCGGGCTGATGGCGCCGCACCACTGCCTTGAGGGCCTCGGGGTCGGCCATGGCCACCACCTCGCTCACCTGCGCCACCGCCATGGCGGGGGCACCGGCGTAGCGGTCGACAGCGATGACGCGGCAGCCGAGCCGCTGGGCGGCGATGGCCACCTCCTTGCCCAGTTCGCCGCTGCCCAGCAGCATCACCGTCCGCGGGAAGGGGGAAGGGCCTGGTGCCATGGCTGCGGTGCGGATCAGGCGATCCTGACGCGGCACCTGCCCCTTCCCCTAACGTGCCGCGATGCCCGCGGCTCTCCCCTTGCTCCCCCAGAGCTTCGGCCCCCTGGCCCCCCGAACCCTCGCCTTCAGCACCGCCGGTGACGCGGCCAACGGGCTGCTGCCCTTCGGCTGGAACGTGACCGACTTCCAGACCTGGACGCTGGTCTACCTCGGGGTGTCGTCCCTGGCGTTCGTGCTGGTGTGGCTGGTGGGATACCTGCGCCGCTGAGGGGCCCCGCCCTCAGGCGCCGGACTCGTCCAGCAGGGTGAGCTGGCTTTCGGCCGATTCCTCGCTCACGAAGCCGTACGCCCCGAACACCGCCGGATCGGGGTGGGTGATGCGCTGCCCCTCCGGGTGACGCTCCACCTTGAAGCCCTCATCGGCCATGCGGCGCATCAGGGCGGCCGCCTCCTCAAAGCGCGCCGCCATGGCCTCCAGGCTGGCGCAGTCGGCGGTGAGACCCGTTTCCTTCCAGGTGAAGTAGGCCATGGTGGTGACGTCCTGAAAAGGATTCGTTCTTAAAAGGATCTTGGACCAAGTTTAGTTCGAGCCGAACGGCTGGTGTGTCGGTGGTGTGTGTCGATTGATGGAGCTTCCCTTGTGGGGGATAAACCAGTCGACCGTGAGCCAGATCGCCAGGTCCCTGCAGGACATTCTTCCGGCACGGGTGGCCTGATCCTTTGCCGTTCTGTTGGCCGTGATCCGCCCCTCCACCACCTGGCAGTCCTTTCATCAAGGCACTAGATTTCGCGCCGAAAAAAGTTTTGAGCCTTCTTCCGGTGCCATCACGCTCGTCGCCAAACGCCGATCTGTTCGGTCAACCGAGTTCCAGCGATTGATCGTTCGATGCTGTTCCAGGAGCTTCCGTCAACAGACGATGAGTGTGGCGGCAGGCCACGGGCGCGGATGGTCCCCTGTGGCCGCTGGCGCGCTCAGTTCCACGTCAGCGGCAGCGTTGCAGTCCTGCCCCTGGCTCTGTTGGCCGGGGGTGTCATCGGCGTGACCAGCGCTTCGGCACAGGTTGTCAACACCGGCACGTTGACCGGGACCGCGGGGACAGCCGGTGCGGCGGGTCTGCCGGGCACCCCCGGCCCGGCCGGTTCCAACGGCAACGAGGGAGGGGCCGGTGGTCCCGGCGGCAACGGCAGCCTGGGTGCTGCCGGCGGCGCCGGTGGAGATGGTCAGACGGGCACCAACACGTCCATCACAAATTCCAGATCCATTAATGGCGGCAGTGGTGGGACTGGCGGTGCTGGCGGCGCCGGCGGCGACGGCGGCACCGGTGGTGTGGCCAGTGGCGCAGGTGGTTTTGGTGGCACCGGTGGGATCGGCGGCCGCGGTAACGACGGGGGCGCTGGCGGCAATGGCGGGGCTGGCGTCTCCGGGACCGGCCTCCTGATCGAGAACACAGGAAGCATCACAGGCGGCGCAGGAGCTGGCGGAGGGGCTGGCGGCTCTGGTGGCCGCGGTGGCAGCGGCGGCCAGGGCACGCCTCCGGCCATTCGGGGCGGCGCTGGTGGCAACGGCGGCGTTGGTGGCAACGGGGGCGCAGGCGGCAATGGCGGGGCTGGTGTCTCCGGCTCCGATCTCTCGATCAACAACACAGGAACCATCACGGGCGGCGCTGGCGGCGCTGGCGGCGCTGGCGGCGTTGGCCGCGCTGGCGGTGCTGGTGGCAGCGGCGGGTCTGGCCCCACGAATGGATCAAGCGGCTCCTCGGGGGGTGCGGGTGTTGCTGGCGCCAGAGGGATTGGCGCGGCTGGCATCTCCCTGACGGGGGGCACGAACACGATCACCAACGGATCCAGTGCAACGATCCGGGGCGGGAGCGGGGGCACAGGTGGTGACGGCATCAACCTGAGCGGCGGCACGACCGCAATCACCAACCTTGGCACCATTGTTCGTGGCGTGGCCTTCACGAGCTACAGCGTCCGGCTGAGCGGGGATGCGCGTGTCAGTGTGCTGACCAATGCGCAGGCCAGCTCCCCGCTGACCTACTTCGGAGCGTTGCCGGGCACCTACAACGTGGTTGTCCAGTCACTTTCAAACCGGGGCAGACTTTCGGTGTTCGAGCCATCTGGAACGATGACCTTCGGCATCGATGCATCGTCAAGTCTTGCTGTCAACCGCTATACGAACATCCTCACCGGTTTGGCCGCTTCTGCCATCACAAATGAAGACACACAGTTTGCATTCGGTCTGTTGTCGTGGCGCCTCAGCGCCGGATCGGAAGCGAATAGCTGGGATCTGATCGTCTCTACAAAGATCAATCCCAGCCAGACGTATCATGAGGCGAGCCAACTTGGGGCTGGCCTGCTGCCGGATTTTGAGAGCGGCACGCTGAGGGTGGACCAGGCCAACGGCAGTTACGCGCAGAACTTCACACTCGACGCCTCATCCACCAACCGGATCGATCAGTACGGAAACGCGGCCACCTTCTCTGGGGTGCTCTCCGACGCCGTCGCCGGAACGGCGGGCAACCTGGCCATTGTCAATTCTGCTTCGGGCGGTCGAACCACCTTCACGGGCGCGAATACCTACACCGGCACCACGACGATCGAGAACGGCGCGACGCTGGAGATCGGCAATGGCGGCACCACCGGCTCCATCAGCAACGCATCCAATATCATCAACAACGCAAGTCTTGTCTTCAATCGTAGCAACGACTATACCTACACCGGTGTTGTATCAGGAACTGGGCGCCTGATCCAATCTGGTGGTGGTGTCCTGAACTTGAATGGCATCAATCTCTATACTGGCAGTACCACGGTTGCCGCTGGAAGCGGCTTGGCGGTGAATGGTTCCATCGCCGCTTCTTCTGGGTTAACCGTGAATGCCGGTGCCACGATTAAGGGTACTGGAACGTTGCCTGCCACGTCGGTGCTTTCTGGGGCTATTCTTGCCCCCGGAAATTCCATTGGCACGCTCACTTTCAATGGCGACCTCAGCTTAAGTAGTGGATCAATCAGTAGCTTCGAGGTTGGAGTAGCCAGTGCAGACCAGGTGGTATCCACTGGATCTATCGCCCTGGGAGGAACACTGAATCTCAATTTTGGAAACTTCGATGGCGCGCCACTATCGAGCTATACCTTATTCTCCGCGCCAACGATTAGCTCTCAATTCTCATCGATCAATGCGACCGGCCTTTCGTCGTTCTTCAGCTACGGAATCCAATACACCGGTAATAGCGTGCTCCTTTCGGTGTTGCGGGGTATGGCCACCGGGACAACAACCGACATTACCAATGTCAACAGTACGATCTTTTCGGGTGGCACGTTGGTTGTGAATAGTCCAGGCCTGTATACGCAGAATTGGTTGCTTGGAGCCGAGGCCACAAGCACGGTTGACCTCGATGGCAATCGCTCCGTGTTCAGCGGGATCTTCTCTGATTTAACTCCAGGTCAGGCTGGGAGTATCACGTTCTCTAATCCCGGGTTTCTCTCTCTTACGGGCAATAGCACCTACACAGGTTCAACAACGGTTGCCAACGGCGCCACGCTATCGGTCAACGGGTCCATTGCTTCATCCTCCGAGTTGACCGTCCAGCCAGGCAGCACCATTGGTGGTTCCGGCAGCTTGCCTCAAACCAACCTGGTTGCAGGAGCCCAGATTTCGCCTGGCAATTCGATCGGCACGATCACGGCGGCGGGTCTCCGTCTGAACGGCGGCACCATCAACGCTGAAATCCAAGGCCCCCAGAACGACAAGATCAGCGTGATCGGTGACGTGACCAACGTCGCCGGCAGTGTCAATCTGATGGCCTATGGCGGCGGCAGCCCCTGGCCGAACTTCAGTTACAACATCATCACAGCCGGCAATGGCTTTGCAACAAGCAACAGCCTCACACTCAATCCGTCCGGTATCAGCAGTGCCCTCCTGACTTACGGCACCAACCTGGTTCAAGAAGCGGATGGCAATGCGTCCTCCTTCGATGTGCAGTGGCAACCCAGGAATGGCTCCGGGGCTACCGCTTCGGCACTCTCCAGCTTGGGCAAGGGTCAGCGGAATCAGTTGGCCATGGCGGGTGCCTTTGACCGTGTCTTCGCCTCCCTGGCTACGGCGGCTGGCAACCAACCGGGAACCACCACAGGTGCCAATGCCACAGGGACTGCGATCGGTACGACGGGGTTCACAACAGGGCAGGCTGCGGCAGCGGGTGTCAGCAGTGACTTCCTCACCGCCACCTCCGAGCTCCTGGGCTTGACTTCAGGCAGTCAGCTTGCGGCGGCGATTGACTCTCTCTCACCGGAGCCCTATGCGGCTTACCAGGCTGTTGGCCTGGCGACCCTCAAGCGTCAGCGCGAGCTGTTGTTTTCGCTCGCTGGCAACTGCCAGAGCCATGGCTGGTTGATCAACGGCCCGGAGACCAGGAATGGGCAAGCCCCAGAACGTCCCGTGTGTGTCTTTGCTCAAGCCTCGAATACGACAAGCAGCATCAGGGGGCAGGAGGGTCTTTCCTCCTATGACGCTGGCATTTTTTCCTCCGTTTTTGGTCTGGAGTATGCGCTTTCCAGGCAGTGGAGTGTTGGCGCTGCCTACGGCTATGGAACCTCCAATCTCGATGACATGAGTCTGACGTCGGCCAATGTCAGCGCCGATGTCAATGGTGGTGCCTTCTACGCCGTCTATCGACCCACGGAGCGGTGGACCATCAAGGGTTTGCTCGGCTACAGCAGCTTTGCTGTCGACGGCAGCCGCAACGTGGCCTCCATCGGAAATGGCTCAACGATCCATGGGGCCACCGCTGCCAAGGGCTACACCGCGGCGATCCATGCCTCCTACGACATCCTCATCAACGCCGGCCAGGGGAATGGATCGATGCGGCTCAAACCCATTGCTGGTCTGGCCTGGGGCGGCTACCAGCAGAATGGGTTCACTGAATCGGATGGTGGGGCGCTGAACCTCCGTGTTGACGGCAATACGGCCAGCAGTCTGGTGGCCACCCTTGGGATGGAGTTGGCGTTCAGCCCCATCGCCTTGAGTCAGGACAAGGTTCAGAGCATCACACCCCGGTTGGCGGTGGCGTATCAGCTCGATGCACTGGCCAACAGCACTGGAAACAAGTCACTCAACGCAACCTTCGTTGCGGCGCCGAGTGCGGGCTCCTTCTCCACCCAGGGCGAAAACGGAGGGGCCAATGCCCTCACCGTTACCGGTGGTGTTGATGTTCAGCTTGCCAGGAATGCTTCTCTGTATGCAACGGTGAACTATCAAGTGGAATCCAACGGCAGTCAATTCGGCTACGGAGGCGGACTGAGGATTCAGTTCTAAACATCATGCGGTGGCAGGGGCTCAAGGCAGCAGCACCAGCCCCACCAGCACCAGGATCAGGCTGGCGCCCCACAGCCCCAGCACCACCTGCTGCTCCGCCATCCCACCGAGTTCGAAATGGTGGTGCAGCGGCGCCATGCGGAACAGGCGCCGCCCCTGGCCGTCGGGGCCCTTGGTGGCCTTGAACACCCCCACCTGCAGGATCACCGAGAGGGATTCGGCCAGGAACACCCCGCCCATCAGCAGCAGGGGCCAGAGGCTGTCCGTGAGCAGCGCCACCGAGGAGAGGGCCGCCCCCATGGCCAGGGAGCCCGTGTCGCCCATGAACACCCGCGCCGGGTGGCGGTTCTGGCTGAGGAAGCCGAGCCAGCAGCCCGCCATGGCGGTGCAGAAGGCGGCCAGCACCGGATCGCCCCCGTGCCCCCGCAGCATCAGCTGCAGCCCCATGCCGGTGAACACCACGGCGCCGCAGCCGGCGGCCAGGCCGTCGAGCCCATCGGTGAGGTTCGTGGCGTTGCTCTCGGCCAGGAACACGAACAGGGCCAGGGGCCAGATCAGCAGCCCGAGGGTCAGCACCCTGCCGAAGGGCAGCCCCAGATCACCGGGCACCCCGCCCCCCAGCCAGCCGCCCTGGTGGGCCCAGACCAGGAAGCCGACGGCGGCCAGGGCCTGGAGCAGCAGCTTGCCCCGGGGGCTCAGGCCCGTGTTGGTGCGCCGGGTGAGGCTGCGCCAGTCGTCGACAGCGCCGATCGCCATGTAGGCCAGGGTGACCGCCGCCACCGCCAGCGGGCGGGGATCCTCCGGGCTGATCAGCCCCCCCACCAGCACCCCCACGGGGACCACCAGCAGGCCCCCCATGGTGGGGGTGCCCGCCTTGCTGTGGTGGGCCTGGGGCCCCTCATCGCGGATCACCTGGCCGAGCTTCAGGGCCCGCAGCCGCGGCACCCCGAGGGCCGCCACCCCGGCGCTGACCAGGGCCGCCACCACCAGCGGCAGGGTCAGCATGGAATTGGCCACCAGGGCATCGCTGGCCAGGCAGGCGCCCAGCAGGATCAGGGCGAGCAGGGCCGCAGGGAGGCGGCCGTCGCGGGAGGCCATCGGAAACGCTGCAGGGTGGAGCCGGCGCGGGCCGTCAGTCCTCCCAGTCTTCCTCCGAGGGCTCGTCGGCCGGGTTGTAATCCTCCTTCTCGCCCATCAGCGCCGACAGCTCCTCCTCCTCCACCGTGCTCACATCGGTGCTGGCGGTCTCCTCGTCGGCGACCAGGCGGCCGCTGGCCTCCAGCAGGCTCAGCAGGTCGGGCTCATCCCGCAGCGGCAGCACCGGCGCCGGCTCGTTGCGCCGGTAGCGGGTCAGGGAGGGGTTGATGGTGTCGAGAATGCTCATGCCGTCAGGCTGGGTCGTCAAGGACCGACTCACCACTCTATCGCGCCGCCCCCATGACCCCGTCCAAGTTCCTGGAGGTGGGCCGGCTCTGGTCGGCGGCTCTCCTGCTCAGCACCCTGCTGGCCGCCGCCGGCCTGCGCTGGCCCCAGCCCCTGCCGGTCCAGCCGGCGGTGGTGGCCGCCCTGGTGCTGGGGCCGCCCCTGCTGCTGGCCCTGGTGGTGCTGCTGCGCTGGCGGCTGCCGCCGGCGGACCAGGGGGGAGAATGACCCCCAGGCGCCAGAATCGGGCGCCACAGCGCAGGAGCGGCACGGATGGCGACGTTGGGGCAGCAGGGGGCGGGCGCTGAACAGCCCGGGGGCATGCCGCGTGCCGAGCGGGTGGTGCTCGCCTATTCCGGTGGTGTCGACACCAGCGTCTGCATCCCTTACCTGATGCGCGAGTGGGGGGTGAAGGAGGTGATCACCTTCGCCGCCGACCTCGGCCAGGGCGATGAACTCGAGCCGATCCGCCTCAAGGCCCTGGCGGCCGGCGCCAGCCAGTCGCGGGTGGACGACCTGATCGACCCCTTCATCCGCGAGTTCGCCTTCCCGGCCATCCGCGCCAACGCCCTCTACGAGGGGCGCTACCCCCTCTCCACGGCCCTGGCCCGCCCCCTGATCGCCCGCCGCCTCGTCGAGGTGGCCCGCGAGGTGGGGGCCGACGCGGTGGCCCACGGCTGCACCGGCAAGGGCAACGACCAGGTGCGCTTCGACGTCGCCATCGGCGCCCTGGCCCCCGACCTCAAGGTGCTGGCCCCGGCCCGGGAGTGGGGCATGAGCCGGGAAGAGACGATCGCCTACGGCGAGCGCTGCGACATCCCGGCGCCGGTGAGCAAGAAATCCCCCTACTCGATCGACCTCAACCTGCTGGGCCGCAGCATCGAGGCCGGCCCCCTGGAGGATCCGATGGTGGAGCCGCCGGAGGAGGTCTTCGCCATGACCCGGTCGGTGGCGGACGCCCCGGCCGAGGGCCAGGTGGTGGAGATCGCCTTCGAGCAGGGCAATCCGGTGGCGATCGACGGCGAGCGCCTCGATCCGGTGGCCCTGATCCGGCGGGCCAATGCCCTGGCGGGGGCCCATGGCTTCGGCCGCCTCGACATGATCGAGAACCGGGTGGTGGGCATCAAGAGCCGGGAGATCTACGAGACCCCGGGCCTGCTGCTGCTGATCCGCGCCCACCAGGAGCTGGAGAGCCTCACCCTGGCCGCCGACGTGCTGCGCTACAAGCGCCAGATCGAGATGAGCTGGGCGGATCTGGTGTACCAGGGCCTCTGGTTCGGACCCCTCAAGGACGCCCTCGACGGCTTCCTCGACCGCACCCAGGCCACGGTCAACGGCCTGGTGCGGATCCGGCTCCAGAAGGGCAGCGCCACCGTGGTGGGGCGCTCCAGCGCCAGCGACAGCCTTTACGTGCCCGATATGGCCACCTACGGCGCCGAAGACCTCTTCGACCACCGGGCCGCCGAGGGCTTCATCTACGTGTGGGGGATGCCTACGCGGTTATGGGCCGCCCGTCGTCGTGGCGACTGATCTTCTGGGGTGCCCCTCCACCGCCGCGTCCCTCCCGATCCGAGCGGCTGGCGGCGTCCGGGCCGCCCAGCCGCAGGGCCCGCTTCAGGGCCTGACCCCAGCCCTGCTTCCTGGCCACGGTGGGCACCAGCAGGGGCTGGGAGCGGCCTGAACCGGGGGGCGGTCCGTCGGCCGCGGCGGGGTTGAGGCTGTAGAGCCGATCCCGCAGGGACTGGTTGTCGGCGAGCAGGTGCTTCTGGTGCTCCATCACCGTGGCCAGGCGCTGCTGGAACTTGCGCTCGAAGATCTCCGGCAGGTCCTCCAGCATTTCGTGCAGGGCCTTCAACTCATCGCGGGCGGCGGCCAGCTCCATCTCCAGCTGCTGGGCGTCGGGGCCGGTGGTGGTGATGGCCAGGCTGGTGGGGCTGGCGGTGGCGGGGCCAGGGGTGGCCGCCGTGGCTGTGGCCGGCGGGGGGGCGGTCGGCATGGCAGGGCCGAGGTCGTCAGCGACGGGCTCGGCGACGATGGGGGCCGGATCGTGGGCGGCGGGGACGTCGCCGAAACTGAAGCTGGCGGGCGGTGGCACCGGTACGGGGGCCACCGGCTGGCCGGGCGTCAGCACACTGGCGGCCGGCGGCGGCGGACTGGAGGGCCAGCTGGAAGGGGGGAAGGCCGGCTGGGCCGGCAGTCCGCGCGACGCCGGTCTGCCTTCCGGGCCGGCCTCATCGCCGTCCGTGGACCTGTCCGTCGCCGTCATCGCCTGGCACCCATTGGGCGGACTTTAGGCCCAGGGAACAGGGGAGAACAAGCCGACTCAGGCCGTCGCCGCTTCGGTGGGAGCCACCTCGACCGCCGCGCCGGGGACGCTGCGGGGCGGGGGCATGGGACCGTCCTGAATGACGGTGAGGTAGCGGATCACGTCCTCGGAGAGACGCATGGCCCGCTCCAGCACGGCCACCTGCTGGCCGTCGCCGCTGTGGTTGAGCTGCACATAGATGCCTTCCCGATGCTTGGCGATCGGGTAGGCCAGGCGGCGCTTGCCGCGCATCTGGGTGTCGAGCACTTCGGCGCCGGCCTCGACGACGATGTCGCGGTACTTGGCGACGTGGGTCTCGACTTCCTCCTCCGGGATGTCCGGCCGGAGGATGTACATCGTTTCGTAATAGGGCTGCGTCATGGTCGCCTGTGGAGGGGCTGATGGGCACCGGGGCCCGTCAGCGACGGATCCAAGACCCTATCGCAGCGCCGTGGCTCCCTCCGGCGGAGCTGCTCAGTAGAGCTGCATCCGCACCGCCTCGGAGACGGTGGGGATGTCGGCCTCCTTGCCCCGCAGGCTCTGGACCACGGAGAACAGCACCAGCAGCACCGTGCCCAGGAAGATCGTGTTGGAGAGGGTGCGGACGGCGAAGCCGGCGCCGAGGGGTGCCAGCACCGTGTCGAAGGCCAGGCTGAGCAGCACCAGCACGATGTCGATCAGGATCGCCTGCAGCACGTTGAAGCGGATCGGGTAGGGCACCCGGGGGTTGCGCACCACCAGCAGGAACAGCAGCAGGAACAGCACCAGGCCACCGAAGGGGACGGCCTGCTCCAGAATCACCAGGGGCAGGGCCGGCAGCGCCAGCCACTGCAGCAGCGGGAACATGTCGAACAGGGCCTGCCCGAAGCGCAGGGCATCGCTCAGGGGCAGCAAATAGGCCAGGGCTCCCAGCAGCCGCTGCCAGATCGGGGGACCTTCCATGGGGGCGCTGGCTCGGGGGCGGACGGTTCCCGCAGGCTAGGGGGGCCCCAGCCGGGCCAGGGCGGCCTCCCGCATGGCGATCACCGGCACGTCCCGCCGGCCGCTCCAGAGCCGCAGGGAGGCGGCCCCCTGCTGCACCAGCATCTCCAGGCCGTCGATGGTGCGGCAGCCCCGGGTGCCTGCCAGGCGCAGCAGGGCCGTGGGCCGAGGTGTGTAGATCAGGTCGTAGACCGTGGCGGCCGGTCGCAGCAGGGCCACCTGCTCCGGGGTCAGGGGCGAGCGGCCCGCCGCCGCCGGATCCCCGCCGGAGGCCATGCCCACCGGGCTGGTGTTCACCACCAGGTCGGCGCCCGCCAGCGCCGCGGCCAGGGGATCTGCCCGGTCGGCCATTGCGGAGTCCCAGGCCAGGGGCTCCAGGCCGGGGGCCCAGTCGGCGCAGGAGGCGACGAAGTGCTCCAGGCGGGTGCTGTCACGGCCCGCCACCCGGATGCGGTTCACGCCGAGCTCCACCAGGCCCGCCACCACCGCCCGGGCGCTGCCGCCGCAGCCCAGCACCAGGGCCTCGCGGGCGGCCAGGTCGCGCAGCGGCGCCAGGAACCCCTCCACATCGGTGTTGGTGCCCAGCCAGCCGCCGCCGTCCCGTCGCACCAGGGTGTTCACAGCCCCCAGCCGCCGCGCCAGGGGGGTCAGTTCCTGGGCCAGGGCGGCGGCGGCCTGCTTGTGGGGCAGGGTGACGTTTAGGCCGCGGCAGTCGATCGCCTCCAGGCCCTCCAGCACCACGGCCAGGTCTGCCGCCGCCACCGGCAGGGCCAGGTAGACCCAGTCAAGGCCGAGGGCGGCGAGGGCGGCGTTGTGCATCGCCGGCGAGAGGGAGTGGCGCACCGGATCCCCCAGCACCCCCGCCAGGGCGGTGCCGCCACCGATCGCCGGTGCTGCCTGGGGGGTCGCCATGGGCTCGGGTGAGCAGCTGCCGCCCGACCGTAGATCCCCCGGATCCCAGGCTCCGACAGGCCCAGACCCGCCTCCCGGTACGGCACCGGTTCGGGAACCACCCCTCGCCTGGGTGAACCCTGGATGCGGAAGATGGCTCCAGTCAGAACTTCATCCACACCAGGAGGTGGTCATCCATGGGCAAGGTCGTCGGTATTGACCTCGGCACCACGAACAGCTGCGTCGCCGTGATGGAGGGCGGCAAGCCCACGGTGATCGCCAACGCCGAGGGCTTCCGCACGACGCCGTCGGTGGTGGCCTACACCAAGAACCAGGACAAGCTGGTCGGACAGATCGCCAAGCGCCAGGCGGTCATGAACCCGGAGAACACCTTCTATTCCGTCAAGCGGTTCATCGGCCGTCGGGTGGATGAGGTGAACGAGGAGTCGAAGGAAGTCAGCTACGGCGTCGAGAAGGCCGGCGCCAACGTCAAGATCAAGTGCCCGGTGCTCAGCAAGCAGTTCGCCCCCGAGGAGATCTCGGCCGAAGTGCTGCGCAAGCTGGCCGAGGACGCCGGCAAGTACCTGGGTGAAACCGTCACCCAGGCGGTGATCACCGTTCCGGCCTACTTCAACGACTCCCAGCGCCAGGCCACCAAGGACGCCGGCAAGATCGCCGGCCTCGAGGTGCTGCGCATCATCAACGAGCCCACCGCGGCCGCCCTGGCCTACGGCCTGGATCGCAAGAGCAACGAGCGCATCCTCGTCTTCGACCTCGGCGGCGGCACCTTCGACGTCTCCGTGCTGGAAGTGGGCGACGGTGTCTTCGAAGTGCTCTCCACCAGCGGTGACACCCATCTCGGCGGCGACGACTTCGACAAGGTGATCGTCGATCACCTGGCCGACAGCTTCAAGGCCAACGAGGGCATCGACCTGCGCCAGGACAAGCAGGCTCTGCAGCGCCTCACCGAGGCGGCCGAGAAGGCCAAGATCGAACTCTCCAGCGCCACCCAGGCCGAGATCAATCTGCCCTTCATCACCGCCACCCCCGAGGGCCCCAAGCACCTCGACCTCACCCTCACCCGGGCCAAGTTCGAGGAGCTGGCCTCCAAGCTGATCGACCGCTGCCGGGTGCCGGTGGAGCAGGCGCTCAAGGACGCCAAGCTCTCCACCAGCGAGCTCGACGAGATCGTCATGGTGGGCGGCTCCACCCGCATCCCCGCCGTGCTGGAGCTGGTCAAGCGGATCACTGGCAAGACCCCCAACCAGACCGTCAACCCCGATGAGGTGGTGGCGGTGGGTGCTGCCATCCAGGGCGGTGTGCTGGCCGGCGAGGTGAAGGACATCCTGCTGCTCGATGTCACCCCCCTCTCCCTGGGTGTGGAGACCCTCGGCGGCGTGATGACCAAGATGATCACCCGCAACACCACCATCCCCACCAAGAAGTCGGAGGTGTACTCCACCGCCGTCGACGGCCAGACGAACGTGGAGATCCACGTGCTGCAGGGCGAGCGTGAGATGGCCTCCGACAACAAGTCGCTGGGCACCTTCCGCCTCGACGGCATCCCCCCGGCCCCCCGTGGCGTGCCCCAGATCGAGGTCACCTTCGACATCGACGCCAACGGCATCCTCAGCGTCACCGCCAAGGACAAGGGCAGCGGCAAGGAGCAGAGCATCTCGATCACCGGCGCCTCCACCCTCAGCGACAACGAAGTCGACAAGATGGTGAAGGATGCGGAGGCCAACGCCGCCGCCGACAAGGAGAAGCGGGAGAAGATCGACCTGAGGAACCAGGCCGAGACCCTCATCTACCAGTCCGAGAAGCAGCTGGGCGAACTGGGCGACAAGGTGGCCGCCGAGGACAAGGCCAAGGTGGAGGGTTTCGCCAAGGACCTCAAGGAGGCCCTCGAGAAGGACGACTCCCCGGCCATCAAGGCCAGCCTCGAGGAGCTGCAGAAAGCCCTCTATGCCGCCGGTGCCTCCGTGTACCAGCAGGCCGGGGCCGAGGGTGCCGCCGCCGGCGCCGCCCCCGGTGGCAATGGCAACGGCACCGCTTCGGCCGCCGATGACGTCATCGACGCCGAGTTCACCGAGAGCAAGTGATCCGTCGGCCGAGTGCCGCGGTTCCGACAGCCACGGCCCCCCTCTCCAGGGGGGCTTTTTTCATGGCTGCCGCAGTGTTCTGGCGCCGCTGGGGCGGGCCTCGATCTGCTCCGCCACCCAGGCGGCGCTGGCGGGAGCCAGCAGGATGCCGTTGCGGTAGTGGCCGCTCGCCAGCAGCAGCCCCGGGGCCGGCTGCTCCAGGAGGGGGGCCGGCCGGCCGACCGGGCGGGGGCGCAGGCCCTGCCAGCGACGCACCACCCGCGCCGGCCGCAGCCACGCGGGT